>NZ_VUKI01000002.1:0-175770 GCF_008385775.1 Staphylococcus sp. GDX7P312P
AGTCCAATTTATTATAGAACCTTTATTTTTTGGCAGAACTGTTTCAAAAAGAAAAATGGAGAAAAATAATGGTAAGGAATTAGATACATTTAAAAGTGTTATAAAGGATCAAGTTAAACAATTTGATGCACACAATTATCAAACTGATAATCAACAAGTAACAAAACACAGAGATTTAATTAGAATGTTATTAAACAAACAAGATGCATTTTTAACCGAAGATAATCACATTGACTTATTTACAGATGGTCATAAGCTATATGAGAAAGTGATTGAAGACATTTATAACGCTAAGAACTATATACATTTAGAGTATTATACATTTGAACTTGATGGCTTAGGTCATCGTATTTTAGATGCATTAGAAACGAAACTCAAAGAAGGACTAGAAGTTAAAATATTATATGATGATGTAGGCTCTAAAAAAGTAAGAATGTCGAAATTTCATCATTTTGAATCATTAGGTGGCGAAGTTGAAGCGTTTTTTGCATCTAAGTTTCCACTTATCAATTTTAGAATGAATAACCGTAATCATAGAAAAATTATAGTGATTGATGGTCAAGTTGGTTACATTGGAGGATTTAATATTGGCGATGATTATTTAGGACTTGGTAAACTAGGATATTGGAGAGATACGCATATACGTGTTGAAGGTGACGTTATAGACGCATTACAAATACGTTTTATATTAGATTGGAATTCACAAGCGCACCGCCCACAATTTGAATATGATGATAAATACTTTCCTAAAAAAAGACAGCATAAAGGGAAATCAGCGATTCAAATTGCTTCAAGTGGTCCAGCATTTGATTTACATCAGATTGAATATGGATATACTAAAATGATTATGAGTGCAAAAAAATCTATATATATGCAAAGCCCTTACTTTATTCCAGATCAATCGTATATCAATGCACTTAAAATGGCAGCGAATGCTGGCGTTGATGTACACTTGATGATTCCATGTAAACCAGATCATCCGTTTGTATATTGGGCGACATTTTCAAATGCTGCCGAATTGTTAAGTAGTGGTGTGAAAATTTATACGTATCAAAATGGCTTTATTCATTCAAAAGTCATGATGATTGATGATGAAATTTGTAGTGTCGGTTCAGCTAATATGGATTATCGTAGTTTTGCTTTAAACTTTGAGGTAAATGCTTTTATTTATGATAAAGAGATCGCTAAAAAGATCAGAGCAGCATACGAAGAAGACATTGAAAAATCAAAACTATTAACTTTAGAGGAATACAAGAAACGTTCGCTTTCAATTAAAGTTAAAGAAGATATTGCAAAATTAGTATCACCAATTTTATAGCAAAAGGAATCTAATTTAATAGTTAAAAATTATGAGATTAAGCAATTTAAAGTTGCTTAATCTCTTTTTTGATACCTCGTCGTAGTTAATATGACAAATGTCATATTAAAGTCGTGACAATTTGAACTAATTTTAAATTCGATTAAAAGATAAAGTAGATATATAAATTAAAAGGATGTGAGGTCGTTATGATATATATCAATCAATTAAAGAAATCGTTTGGTAAAAAGACGGTTTTGAATAATATCTCATTAGATATCGAGGAAGGAAAGTGTACTGCATTAATCGGAAAAAATGGTGCAGGAAAGTCCACTTTAATAGATATACTTATTGGTCATAAGCATGCGAATAGTGGAACAGTCGAAGATAAATTTAATTTAATATCCTCACATAATATGGGCATATTATTTCAAACTACGAATTTACCTAAGCTCATTAAAGTAAAAGAACTATATCATTTATATCAACAATTATATACCGATCCTATGACATTTAATGAGTTTCAAAAATTAACTCAATTTTCTAATCTTCAATTGGAACAATATGCTAATAAATTATCAGGAGGTCAAAAGAGATTATTAGACTTTGTTCTAACTTTAATAGGCAAACCTCAATTTTTAATATTAGATGAACCAACAACATCAATGGATATTGAAACAAGAGAACACTTTTGGAATCTAATTGAACAACTTAAAGAAGATGGTATAACTATACTTTACACCTCTCATTATATTGAAGAAGTCGAAAGAATGGCTGATAAAGTTGTCTATTTAGAACAAGGAAGTATCAAAATTAATGATACACCACATAATATCTTATTTAGTCAAAATAATTCAATTATTGAAATAATGACCTTTACGGAAGAACAATATCAAATACTTTCAGAAACATATGATATAGAAATTACGAATGGTAACTTAAAAATTCAAACAGAAAATGTTGAAGCAGTTATTACAAATCTAATTAAAATAAATGTAGATTTAAATCAAATCACAATTTATAAAAAATCTTTATTGGAACTCATGTTTTCAAAAGAAGAAAGAGTGGTGCAATAGACTATGACTAACATCATAACGTTACTTGATATTGAATATAAACTATTATTTCGACGCAAATTATCATCATTTATGGCTTTCATCTTCCCTTTGGCATTCTATTTATTGTTTACATCATTAATTGATATGCCAGCAGATGCGAAAAAAGTATTTTACAAAGAGTATATGTATAGTATGACGGTATTCAGTTTAATGGGATTTTGTCTGATGCAATTTCCATTAGAAATAATCGAGGAAAGAAACAGTGGTTGGTATAAAAGATTAATTTCTACACCAATCACAGTATTAAATTATTATTTAGCTAAGATTATTAAAACTATGACTTTATTTTTAGCTTCAATATTGCTTTTATTCAGCGTAGCACACTTCTATAAAGGGGTAGATCTAAGTGCAAGTGAATGGATTTTATCTGGTGTTTCTTTATGGTTAGGTGCTAGCATGTTTTTGACATTAGGTTTAATCATTACGCAATTTAGTGAGACACAGAAAGCAAGTAGCGTAGCTAATCTGTTTAATATTGTATTAGCCATTATTGGTGGATTGTGGTTCCCTGTTAGTACATTTCCTGATTGGATGCAAACAATTGCTAAACTAACACCAGCGTATCATTTACGTCATTTGGCACTTGAATTTGGTAAAGGTAATGGCTTTAATGTACAATCATTCATAAATTTAGGTATTTATAGCATTATTTTCTTAATTATTGCATTATTAATTAATAAGAGAAAAGAGGTGGAATAAATGAAGCGTAGTTTAGGCGCTAAAATGGGAGAGATTTCATCTTTAATTTACTTAATATTTCCATATTATGGTTTATATTTAACATGGCAAGATGATAGCTTTTTATTAAATTTATTTATTGTAATCATTTTTACATTTGCATATGCTAGTTTAATTCTTTTACATGAAGCATTAAGCCATCGTATCAATTTAATATTATTTTTTATTCATTTTTTAGCGATTATTTACTTTGTATATGCATACAATCCAACATTGAGTTTATTTTTCTTTTTTAGTGCATTTGCTATACCATTTTTATTTAAAAGGGGAGTAAAATCAATAGAGTTTATGTTATTAATAAGCTCAATGATTACATGTATCATCATAACGATTATACAAACGAATCACTTTTATGTCGTGAGTATTATTATTTATTATATTGTTATTTTGGCAATATTATTTGGTAATTTTAAAATAATGAAAGAGAGACAATATCGTCAACAAATTGAAGAAAAAAATAAATATATTAATATTTTGATTGCGGAACAAGAACGTAATCGAATAGGTCAAGACTTACATGACACGTTAGGACATGTATTTGCAAGTTTGAGTGTTAAATCTGAATTAGCTGCAAAACTAATCGATAAAGATCCGATAGCAGCTAAGAAAGAAATACTAAATATAAACGAAATTTCGAAAGATACATTAGAGAAAGTAAGACATATTATTGAAAATTTAAAAGTTCAAACTTTTGAAGAAGAAATTCAATCAATAGAACAAATCTTAAAGGATGCAAATATTCACTTTAACTTTGAAAATATAAGAGGTGCGAGTTCCCTCAACCCAACTAAACAGACGATATTATCAATGATACTTAGAGAAGCGGTTAACAATGTAATTAAGCACGCGGAAGCCTCTGAAATTAATGGGAAAATAGAAAGTTACGACAATGGTATTAAATTAATCATTAGTGACAACGGTATAGGTCTGAAACAACCTAGCGAAGTAAAATTAAAGAGTATTAACGATAGGGTAGCTTTATTGAGCGGGACAGTTAATATCACTTCTAAACAGGGTACGACTATCGATATTATGATTCCGAGAGAAGGTGTACAATGATTTCAATCGTAATTGCAGAAAATCAAAATATGTTGCGTAAAGCAATGATACAATTAATTGAATTTCACGACGATTTAAAAGTGATAGATGATTTTGATAATGGTATTGACGCATTACAATCTATTAATAGTCAACAGCCTGACATTGCTATTTTAGATATTGAGATACCAGGAATGACGGGTTTAGAAGTATTATCGCAATTAAGAGAAAATAAAATTAATACAAAAGTGATTATTGTCACGACTTTTAAAAGGCCTGGTTATTTTGAAAGAGCTGTTGCAAACGATGTTGATGCCTATGTGTTAAAAGAACGATCGGTAGATGATTTAGTTGCAACCATTCATAAAGTTTTAAATGGCGAAAAAGAATATAGTACGTCTTTAATGACATCTTTGTTTAAAGAGGCTAATCCATTAACGCATAAAGAACAAGTCGTGTTACGTGAAATAGGAGAAGGATTAAGTAATAAAGAAGTCGCTGATAAACTCTATCTTTCAAACGGTACTGTAAGAAATTACACGTCTAATATAATTGATAAACTTGAAGCGGAGAACCGCTTTGATGCATGGAAAAAAGCAAATGAAAAAGGTTGGATATAGAATTTAATGGTTGTAGTTAAATATGAAGAAAAGAGTCAGTACATAAGTTTGCTCTTAAGAGAATGGTTTCCAAGAACCAAAAAACTCTATGTCCTGACTTTTGTGAAATATAATACTATATTGTAAAAATTTGAGATTTGGCTTGATAAAATCACTAATTATCTCTTTTTTGAGTTTCTAGATTGTCAACATGAGTGGCTAATAACCGTAACACTTGAGCAACCTTATCTGGAGGTGTATCTTTCGCCAAAGTGTGTTCGAATACATGGCCATTTTGTGTTTGTACTTTATAAATTAGACCGTGATTATCTATAATTACGTCTAGGATTTCCATAATAACACCTCGCTAATTGTTTAATGATGAGGCTTTTTAATAGTTAAAATTGTGATAAATTAATCATTTTTTAAAATTAATTTTATACATTTAAGGTATTTCTTATAAATACCACAATATTAAGAAGTTAACCTTAAATATAAAAAAAGTTGGGAGTAAGATAAAAAATTCAGTTTGAATTCTTTGTCTTACTCCCATTAGTGTTGCAAGTAAAATTTCTATTAAGATTTTCTAATTGTGCTACTTGTTTTTTCTTTTGCGAATTATAGATTGAATGATATAAGCAATAAATCCTACTAAGACGCCTAATAATACAGCTACTACGACAGAGACAATAATAGGTAACTTATAGACAATTTGTAGTATTACACCGACGATTATGGCTATAATTACGGCTATAACTGTCACTAAATTTTCATTTTTCTCAGACATTGATGTCACTCCTAACGTATTTATTATAGCATGATAAGATTAATAATTTCACTTTTTGCGAGTACAGTAGATACTAACATCGTCTAACTAAAACAAGTTGTCATTGACGATTAATTTTAATTTATATATGATATTTATTATTGAAATAAAAAGCGTAGGTGACATCTTTGAATTCGAAAAAATCATTAAGTATCATCGTTTTAGCTGTTTTAGTGGTAGGCGTTTTAGCCTTTCAATTTATAAATCATACAGGACCTTTTAAAAATAATGGTTCTCAATCATCAAACAGTACTAACATTAAGGATAAAGAGAAAGTACATGTAGACCGAGTAGTAGATGGTGATACCTTTGTTGCTACAAATAGTGAAGGAAAAGAAATTAAAGTTAGACTTATAGGTATAGATACACCAGAAACAGTTAAACCTAACACACCAGTTCAACCATATGGTAAAGAAGCATCTAATTATAGTAAACAACACTTAAATGGGAAAGATGTGTATTTAGAATATGACAGAGAGAAAGAAGATAGATATGGTCGGACACTTGCATATGTGTGGCTAGATGAGAACACTATGTACAACGAAGAATTAGTCAAAAATGGATTAGCACGTGAAAAGTACTTCTCACCGAATGGCAAATATCGTCATCTTTTTGAAAAAGATGAACAACAAGCTAAAAAAGATAAAGTGAATTTATGGAGTTAAAAAATAAGCGATTGACACGTGTATCTGTATCTAGATTCACTGTCGATCGCTTATTATGTGCATTAATTATTAAAGCTGTTTACGATTTTGGTAACTTGGTCCTCAGAAAGTGGATGTTTAGATAAATCAATTGCATTTTTGATTACCGCTTCAAGTGATGATTTAGTTGAAACGGTGTCTACATATTGAGCTCTTTCCTCTGAACCCTCAATGATATTTACGCTACCATCGCTAAAGTAAACGACTCCGATGCTTTGTACTTTATGATTAAAATGATTTTCAATTCCGTCTTTTAAAACTTTTGAATTAATCGCTGCTTGTTCATATGGATCATGATCATAAAATTCATAAATCACACGATTATTTTGAATTTTTTCGACGAAAGTATAAATTTCACTGCGTGGTGAATCAAACTGACTGTGATATTGTTTACTTACATAATGACCGACAATCTGATTTACATCATTTGTGTCAATTTGCATATCGTCGTCTACTGGTGCATCAAAATGGTAAAACGTTTTTTGTTTCCAGTTTTTGACGTCAATATTGATTAAGCCAACATCTGAAACGACAATGTAATCGAATGTTCTAGCGTATTCAAAGAAAGGATGTTTTGTAGCTAAATTACTTGTCGTTATAATATCGTAATACTTTAACTTGCCTTCGTCTTTATACTTATTAAGAATGCTAGTTAAAACGTGTTTCGCGTTGCGCTTTGCATGTGAACTTACATCATTATTAGAACTAAGCATTTGATTTTTAAGTTCTAAATTTTCATTGCTAAGCGTCGCATTCTTAGTTACCATCTGATTTCTTGCGTACACTTCTGTATCAACTCTATCTTGCATGTAACGTTGATTTAAGATGAACGCCAAAATAAGTATAACGATGATAACAATTAAGATAATTGTTAATGTCATAATTCATCACCTATGTTCGAATTTTAATTTTATATCACTCAATAAATTTGAAAGTTATAACATGAGCGATATGAAATAACATATAAATTATATCTATTATAATTGCGTAGTTCAACAAAATGTAAATTAAGTTAAATTAATAAAATAATAAATATTACCTAATTTTAGCAATTTTATTATTTTGTTTAACATCAAATTTAGCAATACTTCACAATTCGTAAATTGAAATCAGAAATAAGGATATGTATAATTAATGTATGAAAGCGTTTCCTTTGGAGGTAGTAATATGGAACATCAACAACATGTAGAAGAGCTAGTTAAAATATTAAAAAATGAATGTCGTACTTCATTCAAATTTCATGGGGAAGTCGCAATGCAGCTATTTTTAAGTGATAATTTTATTCTACCTTCTAGAGTCGACATATGCGTAGAACGTAAACAACTAGTTGAAGTATTAAAAGTAATTCCGTCCACGTATCATTTAAATTATTATGATAAAAATAATAAGTTAATGAATCGAGATCAATTAAGTGTACCCGAAATTGCACACATAGATATTACTTTTAACGAGAAATTATTAATGAATATCTTTATTTATGATGTCGTAAATGAAGAGTGGATATTTAGATTAGATAGTAATATTAGAATTCCTAAGAATAGTATTTATTTTCATTCGCTGACATGGGGAGTAGATTATATTAAACCAGAAATCGTGCTAATGTACGACTTATTGGATAATCAAAATTACCATCAATTACCTAATTATAAAATGGTTTTAGACTCATTAAGTTATTATCAATTTGTTATATTAAAAGTTGTCGTAGGGGAGCAACGTATCAATGAGGCATTAGCTCATAACAAATTATAAAGAAGCATCTAATATTTAAGTGGAATGTACAAAACATGACTACTTAAATACTAGATGCTTTTTAACTATGCTTGCTTATTTAGATTTTTCAAACAAATGCCATGATAACAATATTCATATGTAGATAAAACAGCCTTGTCTGCATCTTCAATTGAAATACCGAACATCATTGATATTTCAGACGAGCCTTGGTTGATCATTTTCAAATTGATGTTAGACTCTGCTAACGCATGAGTAATAGTGTTTGCAGTACCGATTGCTTTATTCATTCCTTCACCAACAATCATTAAAATCGCTAAGTCGTGTTCAATACTTAATTCATCGACATCGCAACGTTTACGTATAGCGTTAAGTACATCTTTTTCTTTACCTTTTAATTGATGTGTTCGAAGGATGATACTAATACTATCAATACCTGAAGGCATATGGTCGAAAGAAATATTGTAATCTTCTAATATTTCAAGAATTTTACGTGTGAAACCGACCTGTCTATTCATTAGATATTTTTTAATATTAATAACACTAAATCCTTTATCACAGCTTATACCTATAATGACATTTTTATCACTTACATCTCTATCATGGCGTATAAATGTACCTTTATCTTGAGGGCGATTTGTATTTTTAATTACCACTGGAATTCTGTGTTTATAGAGTGGCTGCAATGCTTCATCATGGAAAACGCTAAACCCAGCATAGGAAAGTTCTCGCATTTCACGATACGTAATTTCTTCAATAAGATCTGGATTGTTAATTATATTAGGGTTTGCCTTATAAATACCTGATACATCAGTGAAGTTTTCATATAAAGACGCTCTAATTCCTCTAGCGATAATTGCACCTGTAATGTCAGAACCACCTCTTGGGAACGTAACGACATAATCATTTTTAGAAACACCGAAGAATCCTGGGATAATAATTTTACCTTCAATATCTTTTAATTTACTAATCTTCTCATAAGCTTCTTCCAGGATTTGAGCTTGTTGTGGTAAATCTGTAACTAGAATACCTGCATCTTTTGGAGAAAGATATGTCGTTTTAAAACCTTGTGCATCATTATAAGCTGCAATTAATTGCGCATTAAAATTCTCACCACAAGAAAGAATTGCATCGTATAATCTTAAAGGCTTATTTTTTAAAGTTGAAATAATCTCTTCTAATGTGTCATCAATTACTTTTAATAATGAATCATCCATATCAAGTTCATGTAAAATATCTGTATAACGTTGAATAATTTCTTTCTTTTTATCCTGATAATTAAGATTATTCATTACTTTTTCATATAATCGAACTAGAAGATCGGTCGTTTTGACATCATCTTTGTGTCTTTTGCCTGGTGCAGAAACAATAATAATTTTACGATCTGAATCGCTATTAACGATATCTAGGACTTTTTTGATTTGTGTTGCATTTGAAACTGAACTACCGCCGAATTTTGCCACTTTCATATACCTAATCAACCTTTCTAAAAAATCAGAAAATTCTATTTAATTTTCTGATACCACATGATAATATAAAGCTAAGTATTTACATTTTTTACTAAAAAGTCCTATCAATTTAATATGGTTTAATAGTATACTAAAATAAAGTATATTTCAATAAAACAATTGTATTTCTCAGTTATACAAATGGGGGAAGATAAAAATATGAAAGAATTAAATATTGCTTTACTTGGTCTAGGAACAGTGGGATCAGGTGTAGTTAAAATAATTGAAGAGAATCGACAACAAATTATAGATACATTAAACAAAGATATTGTTATAAAGCATATTTTAGTGCGTGATAAATCTAAGAAAAGACCTATAAATATTAGTCGATATCATTTAACTGAAGATGTTAATGAAATTTTAAATGATGATTCTATCGATATCGTTATTGAAGTAATGGGTGGCATTGAACCTACTGTTAATTGGTTAAGAGATGCTTTGAAAAACGGTAAACATGTAATTACTGCAAACAAAGATTTATTAGCCGTACATTTGAAGCTACTAGAAGATTTAGCTGAGGAAAAGGGACTTGCGTTGAAATTCGAAGCGAGTGTTGCCGGTGGTATCCCTATAGTAAATGCTATTAATAATGGATTAAATGCTAATAACATTTCTAAATTTATGGGAATACTAAATGGTACATCTAACTTCATCTTATCTAAAATGACACGTGAACAAACAACGTTTGAAGATGCTCTTGATGAAGCGCAAAGGCTAGGTTTTGCTGAGGCAGATCCGACTGATGACGTAGAAGGTATTGATGCAGCACGTAAAGTTGTTATCACTTCTTATTTATCATTTAACCAAGTCATTAAATTAAATGATGTTAAAGTTCGTGGTATAAGTCAGACAACTTTATCTGATATCAATGTCGCGGACAAATTAGGTTATAAAATTAAATTGATTGGTAAGGGAACTTATCAAAATAGTAAAGTTAACGCATCAGTTGAACCAACATTCATACATAAATCCCATCAACTAGCTACAGTTGAAGATGAATATAATGCAATCTATGTCGTGGGCGATGCAGTGGGCGATACAATGTTCTATGGGAAAGGTGCAGGTAGCTTAGCTACTGGAAGTGCTGTTGTAAGTGATTTACTAAATGTGGCATTATTCTTTGAATCAAATACGCATACATTACCACCTCATTTTGAATTGAAAACCGATGCAACTCGCGAAATCATGGATACGGAAGATGTCGTAGCTATTCAAGAGAAGTTAAACTATTATGTTGTTCTTAATAGTGACTTATCAAAAGAAAAATTTGAATCATTATTGAAAGAAACGTTACCTTTCCATAAATCACTACAAGTTGAACAACGTGATGAACAAACGTATGGTGTAGTTATTATAGGTTTAGATCAGTCACCAGAGGACGTTTTAAGTAAAGCTGATTTTAATATCGAGAAAATTTATCCAGTTGAAGGGGTTTAATGTTTATGAAAAGATGGCAAGGTTTAGTTGAAGAGTTTAAAGAATATTTACCAGTTAACAGCGACACACCAAAGTTAACATTAAATGAAGGACATACTCCGTTAATTCATTGTGAGAACTTGTCTAAGATGTTGGATATTGATTTATATGTAAAATATGAAGGTGCAAATCCTACAGGTTCTTTTAAAGATAGAGGTATGGTCATGGCTGTTACTAAAGCAAAAGAACAAGGGAAAAAAGTTGTTATCTGTGCATCTACTGGTAATACATCAGCCTCAGCAGCTGCATATGCTGCACGAGCTGGATTGAAAGCAATTGTAGTTATTCCAGAGGGTAAGATTGCACTCGGTAAATTATCGCAAGCTGTTATGTATGGTGCTGAAATTGTTTCTATTGAAGGAAACTTTGATGAAGCTTTAGAAATTGTTAAGGAAATTGCTGAAAATGATGAAGAAATTGAGTTAGTTAATTCAGTGAATCCATATCGTATTGAAGGTCAAAAAACGGGTGCATTTGAAATTGTTGAACAATTGGAACAAGCTCCAGACGTACTCGCAATTCCAGTTGGAAACGCAGGCAATATTACAGCTTATTGGAAAGGTTTTAAAGAATACCATGAGAAAAAGGGTAGTCAATTACCTCGATTATTTGGCTTCCAAGCAGAAGGTGCGTCGCCAATTGTTCAAAATAAAGTGATTAAAAACCCTGAAACAATTGCTACAGCTATTCGTATTGGTAATCCAGCTAGTTGGACTAAAGCTACGAATGCGTTAGACGAATCTAATGGATTGATTGATAGTGTTACTGATGATGAAATTTTAGAAGCTTATCAATTAATGACTTCTAAAGAAGGTGTATTTAGCGAACCAGCTAGTAACGCCTCAATTGCAGGTCTGATTAAATTACATCGAGCAGGACAATTACCTAAAGGCAAAAAAATAGTAGCTATTTTAACTGGTAATGGATTAAAAGATCCTGATACTGCTATTTCAATATTAGATAACCCTATTCAACCGCTTCCTAACGATAAATCAAGTATTATTGATTACATTAAAGGGGCTTTGTAAAAATGACTGAACAGTTGCACTTAAAGATACCAGCGTCTACTGCTAATTTAGGCGTTGGTTTCGATTCGATAGGTATGGCTATAGATAAATATTTACATCTTTATGTGAAACGAATTGAAGGGGAAGAATGGGAATTTACATATTTAAATTCCGAATTAGATTCACTTCCTAAGAACAAAGACAATTATGTTTTTAAAGTGGCCCAGCAGGTCGCATCTAAATATAATGTAGAATTACCTAGCTTAAGTGTTGAAATGCGAAGTGATATACCATTAGCTAGAGGTTTAGGTTCATCGGCGTCTGCATTGGTGGGCGCTTTATACATTGCAAATTATTTTGGCAATATTCAGCTTTCTAAATATGAATTACTTCAATTAGCTACAGAAATAGAAGGTCATCCAGATAATGTTGCACCTACAATTTATGGTGGCTTATTAGCAGGCTTCTATAATCCAGATACTAAAGAAACGAATGTAGCACATATTGATGTGCCAGATGTTGATATTATTTTAACTATACCTCCATATGAATTAAAGACTGAAGATTCTCGTAACGTTTTACCTGATCAATTTTCTCATAAGCGCGCGGTTCAAAGTAGTGCAATAAGTAATACGATGCTGTGTGCATTAATTCAACATAATTATGAACTTGCTGGGAAAATGATGTCACAGGATGGCTTCCACGAGCCATATCGCCAACATTTAATATCTGAATTTAAAGAGGTAAAAGCTATAGCTCAACAATATGATGCATATGCGACAGTAATTAGTGGTGCAGGGCCTACCATATTAACAATGAGTCCTAAGGAGAAGAGTGGTCAATTAGTTAGAGCGTTAAGACAAGCCGTTACAACATGTCATTCAGAATTAGCAACAATCAATGAAATTGGCGTTGTTGAAGAAATTGTGTATCCTTCATAAAATTTATTGTAAAATATAAACGAGTAAATTTCGAAAGGAGTACACTTCAGATATGAGTAATTATAAAATGATCGTTATGGACATGGACGATACTTTAATTAATAGTGAGAATAAAGTAAGTAAAGAAACTAAAAATTACTTGATAGATATTCAAAATCAAGGCTATAAAGTAGTGTTAGCTTCAGGAAGACCAACTGAAGGTATGCTACCAATTGCAAAAGAATTACAATTAGATGTTCATGATAGTTATATCATCAGTTACAACGGCGGTAAAACTATCAAAGTAGCAACTGAAGAAGTAGAAGTGAGTCAAAGTGTATCTAAGAAGAATTTTGACCTTATTGTGGATTTTTGTCGTGAACATAACTTTTTAATCCTGACATATCAAGATGGTCATATTATCCATGATGGTGATCATGAATATCGAGATATTGAATCAGAACTTACAGGGCTACCTATGAAACGTGTAGATGATATTAAAGCTTATATTAACGATAGCGTTCCAAAAGCGATGGGCGTTGATTACGCAACAAATATTGCTAAAGTACGTGATGATATGCATGGAAGTTTTAACTCAGAAATTGATGTAACAACAAGTAAACCATTCTTTTTAGAATTTATGGCAAAGGATGTTTCAAAAGGTAATGCGATTAAAGCATTATGTGAAAAATTAAATGTATCATTATCTGAAGTGATTTGTTTTGGTGATAGTTTAAATGATCAATCAATGTTTGAAGTAGTGGGTTGTGCTATCGCGATGGGAAATGCAAATGAGGAACTGAAGGCTATTGCAGACAAAATAACGTTAGATAACGATTCTAATGGTATTCCCGCAGCTTTAAAAACACTTTTGTAATACAAAATAAGGCATGAGAATACGAATGTTGTTTATTTCATCATAATTACCATGATGAATGATCCATTCGATCTCATGCCTTTTTATTATTTAGCAGTATGTGTCCATTCGTGCTTTCCTTTTGAACGCTTTACATAAGCGTAAACTTGATCAGCAGCATAATCTAAATTTGTATACACTGTAATTGTAAATGCAGACTGGTTTTCACTGAATGGTTCAGTACTAAATACATCTTTTAAATGTGTAAATAAATTTTCCATTTGGTCATGTTCAAGACTAGGGTACTCTCTTAATGTACGTTTTAGTAATTGACCATTTTTTTCTTCTAGAGATTGTACAACTATAACGAAACGTTCTTCACTCTTAATGACATCATCAAATAAGTTTGTTTGACCAACCATCTTGCTTTCACCTCTAAGTCATTATCTTTACTACTATTATACTAGATAACTGTTTTTTCGAAAATATCAATATGTTGAAATCAAAAATGCGAGTCACTAAAAAGGATTTACTATACTTTCAATGCTCGCATTTAATTATTTAATTATCTTTATGATAATGATGTGGTGTGATATCCATATCATTTAATTTAACGAACTTCGTTTTTCTTATTAATTTATGAGCTAAGAAAATGAGCCCTAAAATAATAATAGGTAAAATGTTAACGAAAAATTTACCTATATTACCATCGAATAAATCTCCAATTGAATTACCAAAGTATAAGAAAATTAAAGTTGCAAATACTAAAATTGGTCCAAGAGGGTACAATGGTGATTTATAAGGTAAAAGTTGATTGATATCTTGACCTTGACGTTTAATAGCTTTACGCAATCTTACTTGTGCCCATGAACTAGCTGCCCAAACAATGATTACCAATGAACCAATAATATTTAACAAACTAAAAACAGCATTTGAATAAAAATTAGCAATTATAATAATCGCTACAATCAAAATATATGTTGTAACTAATGCTCTTAAAGGTAATTTAGACTTATCGTTTAGCTTACTTAAGAATTTAGGTGCCTGTTTTTCATCACTTAAAGAGAACAACATTCTACTAGTAGTATAAACACCTGAGTTTGTCGCAGATAATAATGATGTCAATATAACAGCATTAATAACAGAAGCGGCAAAAGCAACACCAATTCTATCAAATACAATTGTGAAAGGACTTTGTGTAACAGATTCATTCTCATTTAACAATAATGGGTCAGTATAAGGAATGATAGCTGCAATAACACCAATTGATAATACATAGAATAATAAAATTCTCCAAAAAACTTGTTTAACAGCTTTAGGCATTGTTTTTTCTGGATTATCA
The DNA here is from genome assembly GCF_008385775.1 of Staphylococcus sp. GDX7P312P. Classification (NCBI taxonomy): domain Bacteria; kingdom Bacillati; phylum Bacillota; class Bacilli; order Caryophanales; family Staphylococcaceae; genus Staphylococcus; species Staphylococcus sp. GDX7P312P. The sequence continues at coordinate 15,158 of NZ_VUKI01000002.1, forward strand.
GATTCTCCAGCAGTCACTGCTACAACTTCAGTACCACCAACTGAGAATCCTGCAACGAGTAAGACACCTAAGAAACCAGATAAACCACCCACGAATGGAGCCTCACCTTTAGTATAATTTTCAAAGCCATAAGAATGGCCACCTAATATACCGAAGATCATCAAGAAACCAACAATAATAAATATAATAATAGTTACTACCTTAATTAGTGATAACCAAAATTCAGTTTCTCCAAAAGCTTTAACCGTGAAGATGTTTAATAAAAATACAATAGTGATAAAGATTAAACTCCAAGTAAGTGGACTAAAGAATTTAAATACATCCCAATAATACAATACGTTTGAAGCAACCATAACATCTACACTGGAAACTAGTGCCCACATAATGTAATATAACCAGCCCATTGTAAAACCTAGAGAAGGGTCTACAAATCGCGTTGCGTATGAACTGAATGATCCTGAAACTGGATAAAATGTTGCCAACTCTCCAATTGACGACATTAAAAAGTAAAGCATTATGCCAATTAATAAATAGGCTAATATAGCGCCCCCAGGACCAGCTTGAGCAACAACACTACCTGTTGCTACAAAGAGCCCTGTACCAATTGCGCCACCTATAGCAATCATAGATATGTGTCTTGAGTTAAGACCTCTTTTCATATTGTTATCTTCCATATGATGTCTCCTAATTCTAAAATTTAAAATATACAAACCATTTTAATCCTTTTAGGGACAGTATTCAATAACTTTTAAACAATTTAGCTTAAAAATTTTAAATTTTCTGACATTTTATAAGGTTTTTTAAAATGTTTTAATTATAGGGGTTATGGGTTTAATTATAGTAGATTCTAAATTATAATAATTATAAATAAGTGAAAGGGGAATTAACTATGGCGAAAGATGATAAAAGATTAACTGGTTTATTTGGGCACCCTGTTTCAGATAGAGAGAATAGTATGACAGCTGGTCCGAGAGGTCCATTATTAATGCAAGATGCATACTTTTTAGAACAAATGTCTCATTTTGATCGTGAAGTAATTCCTGAACGTCGTATGCACGCTAAAGGTTCAGGTGCATTTGGTACATTTACTGTAACAAATGATATTACGAAATATACAAATGCTAAAATCTTTTCAGAAATAGGTAAACAAACAGAAATGTTTGCACGATTTTCAACAGTTGCCGGTGAACGTGGGGCAGCTGACTTAGAGAGAGATATCCGTGGATTTGCACTTAAATTCTATACGGAAGAAGGTAACTGGGACTTAGTAGGTAACAATACACCCGTGTTCTTCTTTAGAGATCCTAAGTTGTTTGTTAGTTTAAACCGTGCTGTTAAAAGAGACCCACGTACTAATATGAGAAGTCCTCAAAATAACTGGGATTTCTGGACTGGCGTACCAGAGGCACTTCACCAAGTTACAATTTTAATGTCAGATAGAGGTATGCCAAAAGATTTCCGTCATATGCATGGTTTCGGTTCACATACGTATTCTATGTACAATGACGAGGGTGAACGTGTTTGGGTTAAATATCATTTCAGAACTCAACAAGGCATCGAAAACTACACAGATGATGAAGCGGCTGAAATTGTAGGTCAAGATAGAGAATCATCACAACGTGACCTATACGATGCAATTGAAAATGGCAATTATCCAAAATGGAAAATGTATATCCAAGTTATGACAGAGGAGCAAGCTAAAAATCATCCTGATAATCCGTTTGATTTAACTAAAGTTTGGTATAAAGGTGATTACCCATTAATTGAAGTGGGTGAATTTGAGCTAAATAGAAACCCAGAGAATTATTTCATGGATGTTGAACAAGCTGCTTTCGCTCCAACAAACATTATTCCTGGTTTAGACTTCTCACCAGATAAAATGTTACAAGGACGTCTATTCTCATATGGTGATGCGCAACGTTATAGATTAGGTGTCAATCACTGGCAAATTCCTGTTAACCAACCTAAAGGTGTTGGCATTGAAAATATGTGTCCATTCAGTCGTGATGGTCAAATGAGATTCCTTGATGGAAATCAAGGTGGTGGACCTCATTATTATCCAAATAATAAAGGTGTTTACCAATCACAACCTGAATATAAAAAACCAGCATTTCCAGTAGATGGAGACGGTTATGAGTACAATCAAAGACAAGATGATGATAATTACTTTGAACAACCTGGTAAATTATTCCGTTTACAATCTGATGATGCCAAAGAAAGAATCTTTACTAACACAGCAAATGCAATGGATGGTGTGAGTGAAGACGTTAAACATAGACACATTCGTCATTGTTATAAAGCTGATCCAGAATATGGTAAAGGTGTTGCCAAAGCATTAGAAATCGATATTAATGATGTTGATTTAGAAGGTACTAACGACGAAACATACGAGAATTTTAAATAGTACTATAAAATTAGATTGCGTAGAGCATTTTAATATGGTAAAATCTTAAATCGTAAGTATTCCTAGTTAAATGAGAAAGGATGTTAATTATGCGCGTTAATGTAACATTAGCTTGCACAGAATGTGGCGATCGTAATTATATTACTACTAAAAATAAACGTAATAATCCTGAGCGTATTGAAATGAAAAAATATTGCCCAAGATTAAATAAATACACGCTACACCGTGAAACTAAATAATCTCTTATCTTTTAAATACGACATTAAAGATAAAGTAAGAACTTGCCGAAGTATAATAATCTTATACTTCGGTTTTTTAATTATTTAAATGAAATTAAGTCATCAGTCTTGTAAATTTAAAATCATGTGTTATTATATAAAACGTAATTATTACGATTTAAAATAACAGGAGTGATATATATGGCAAAAAAATCTAAAATTGCTAAAGAAATGAAAAGAGAAAAATTAGTTAATCAATATTATGAATTACGTAAAGAATTAAAAGCTAAAGGAGATTATGAAGCATTACGTAAGTTGCCACGTGATTCTTCACCAACGCGTTTAACTCGAAGATGTAAAGTAACAGGACGTCCAAGAGGTGTATTAAGAAAATTTGAAATGTCTAGAATTGCTTTTAGAGAACATGCACACAAAGGACAAATCCCGGGCGTTAAAAAATCAAGTTGGTAAAATACAAATCTAGTACTTTAGTCCATTTACAAGACAATTAAAAAATTGTAAAGTATATAAGGGTGAGAAAATGAATGATTTTTATATTTAATATACTAAACGTTCGTTTTTACTTAATAAATATGATTGTATAGGGGCTAAAAAGTATGAAAATTTTTGATTATGAAGATATTCAATTAATTCCAAATAAATGTATAGTTGAAAGTCGTTCGGAATGTGATACAACTGTTCAATTTGGACCGAAAACGTTTAAGTTACCTGTTGTGCCAGCGAATATGCAAACTGTTATGAGTGAAGAATTAGCGCATTGGTTCGCTAAAAATGATTATTTTTATATTATGCATCGATTTGACGAAGCAGCTCGTATTCCATTTATTCAAAACATGCAAAAAGAAGGATTGTTTGCTTCTATTTCTGTAGGTGTTAAAGCAAATGAATTTAAGTTTATTGAAGAATTAGCTGACAAACAATTAGTTCCTGAATATATTACGATTGATATAGCTCATGGTCATTCGGATTCAGTTATTAAAATGATTAAACACATAAAAAAATATATTCCAAAAACATTTGTAATTGCTGGAAATGTTGGTACGCCAGAAGGTGTTAGAGAACTTGAAAACGCAGGTGCAGATGCAACTAAAGTTGGTATTGGACCAGGTAGAGTTTGTATCACAAAAATAAAAACTGGTTTTGGCACTGGTGGTTGGCAATTAGCAGCATTAAATATTTGTAGTAAAGCAGCGCGTAAACCTATAATCGCTGATGGTGGCTTAAGAACACATGGCGATATTGCTAAATCAATTCGATTTGGTGCAAGCATGGTAATGATAGGGTCTCTATTTGCGGCTCATGAAGAATCACCAGGTGAAACTGTTGAATTAGACGGCAAACGTTATAAAGAGTATTTTGGTAGTGCATCTGAATTCCAAAAAGGTGAACACAAGAATGTTGAAGGTAAAAAAATGTTTGTTGAACATAAAGGATCATTAAAAGATACTTTAGTTGAAATGCAACAAGACTTACAAAGCTCGATTTCATATGCAGGTGGGAAAGATTTAAAATCATTAACAACTGTCGATTATGTTATAGTGCGAAATTCAATTTTTAATGGGGACAAGGATTAGAACTTGAGTGGTAGGTGTATGTTATTAAAAAATTCCTTTTATTTTCTTTGGTGTTATTAGTTGTAGCTTTATTCATACCATTAAAGGAAAATCAAACACTAGTAAAATTTCAGAATGACGTAAGAAGTAAAGTTCAGCAAGTTATGAATCAAGATTCGAGTTTAAAAAACAATACGCTCAAAACACCTACAGAACAGGACTTTGCTATTAATAATATTCAGATGAATATGTCTAAAGACAAAGTTGAAAATCAATTGGGGAAACCTAAAAGAGTAACATCTAATGAATATGGCGCCAAATGGTATACCTATTACAATAATGATTACGATAATTTCATAATGGTTAGCTATTTAGGGAATAAAGTCAATGCTTTATATAGTAATCAAAATGTCATTACATCTAAATCTAAGGTGAAATATAACACCCCTAAAAATGTTGTTGAGGATAGACTCGGTAAACCTTTAAAGGAAATTGTTAAAGGTAGATACCGTGTTGATATAAGTAGCGATGAGTATGATGTTTTCCATGAAGATAATATTTATACAACTGTTTTTTATGATAAACATAAGGACAATGGTGTTACTGCATTACTTCAAGTTAGTGACGCCATGGAAAAAAGGTTGACTCAACATTACGGTGCGCCATCTTCAACATTAGAACAAAGCTTTGAATATCAAAATTATGATTTAGTTAATTCTGAGCGTAAACAGCATGGGCTGAATACACTTAGTTACTCGAAAGATGTCTCTAATACAGCAAGAAATCATAGTGAAGACATGGTAAAACAAAATTACTTTGATCATAACAATTTAGATGGTGAATCTCCTTTTGATCGATTAAAAGATGATGACATTGATTTCAATGCGGCAGGTGAAAATTTAGCGTATGGGCAACAAAATAGTATATTTGCTCATGAGGGGTTAATGAATTCACTTGGTCATAGAAAGAATATATTGAATACAAATTTCAGTACTCTAGGCGTAGGCGTTGATTTTAATGACAAACGACAACCATATTGGACAGAAAATTATACGGGCTAAGTGTTTTAATGCGACTTATTAAGGGTATCTTTTAGTTGATAAGGAAGTTGATATTATGACAACTAAAGATGTTAATAAACTAGATATTCTAGATAAGGTTAAAGAAATTTTGAATAAAAAAGAAAATGAAAAGCAAAAGAACTAGCAAAGTTTACATTGTAGACTTTGCTAGTTCTTTGTGTATAGAAATATATAAGAGAGAGGTTAACGTAAATTTTAGAAATTAAAACTACAGTTCTCTGTATAAACCAATAACTTTACCGATAACTGTAACGTTATCAAGATAAATAGGACTCATTGTACTATTTTCAGGTTGTAATCTATAACGTGTTTTTTCTTTATAGAAGCGTTTAACTGTTGCTTCATCATCTTCTGTCATCGCAACAATGATGTCCCCATTTTCAGCAATGGTTTGGCTTCTAACTATAACTTTATCTCCATCTAAAATACCTGCCTCAATCATACTTTCACCCACAACATTTAAAATAAAGATATCACTATTGTGAGTTGATGTTAAATGTTCTGGTAAAGGGAAATATTCCTCAATATTTTCAACTGCAGTAATCGGAATTCCGGCAGTAACTTTACCAATTACAGGAACATAAATTGTTTCCTCCATATTAACTGCATCGTTAGTTTGTTCGGTAACAATTTCAATGGCTCTCGGTTTCGTAGGGTCTCGTTTAATATATCCTTTTTCTTCCAGTCTAGATAGATGACCATGAACAGTTGAACTTGACGCTAACCCTACTGCTTCACCAATTTCTCGTACGCTTGGTGGATATCCTTTAGTTTGTACTACATGTTTAATATAATCGTATATTTCACTTTGACGTTTAGTTAATTCTCTCATATATAGGCACTCCCTAATTTTATTTAACTATATTATAGCACTGATTTAAATATTGAACAAACATTTGTTCGTTTTTATGTTGACTAAGAACAGATGTTCTGTTACAGTATGTATACAAACAAATGTTCTAGAGGTGAAAGTGATGTTTAATAAATATAAAAATAAATTATTAACTAATATAGCTGTTGTATCAATATCTTGTGCTGTTTTTATAGTATTTTTCATGAATTTATATCATAACGCTCAAATGGAACAAACGTACGAAATAACTGATCATACTATTTCTAAAAAGGCAATTATTAAAGATGATAATAAGAACGTAAATACTACAAATGGGGAACAAAATGACTACAAAGTGTTCGCATTTGTAAGATGATTATAAATTTGAGGTCTGTCAAAGCTATTTAAATGTCAATAGCTTTTGTCTAGACCTCTTTTTTGTTATATTTTATGAAGTAAAAGAGAAAATATTAATGGGAATATAGAAAGAGTGATAGTTATGTCTAATGATAATTTAAATATAGATAGAATTAATGAGCTTGCTAAAAAGAAAAAGGAACAAGGTTTAACTGAAGCTGAAGCTAAAGAACAATCAAAATTGCGTAAGAAATACCTCGAAGCATTTAGAAAAGGGTTTAAACAACAAATTGAGAGCACAAAGGTGATAGATCCTGAGGGTAATGATGTGACACCTGAAAAATTAAAAAAGATACAAGAACAAAAATAAAAATTAGATTATAGTTCGTTGAGTTTAAACGATTATCAATTTCAATATTTTTAAGTTATAATATACGAAAGATGATTAAAGTAGAAGGGAAGTATTAGAGATGTTTAACGAGAAAGATCAACTAGCGATTGATACGATTAGAGCTTTAAGTATTGATGCAATCGAAGAAGCTAATTCAGGTCATCCTGGATTACCTATGGGAGCTGCACCAATGGCTTATACTTTATGGACACGCCACTTAAATTTTAATCCTCAATCTAAAGACTATTTTAATAGAGACCGTTTTGTATTGTCGGCTGGACATGGATCTGCGCTATTATACAGCTTGTTACATGTTTCAGGCAGTCTTGAATTAGAAGAATTGAAGCAATTTAGACAATGGGGTTCTAAAACACCTGGACACCCAGAATTCAGACATACTGATGGTGTTGAAGTTACTACTGGCCCTCTTGGACAAGGCTTTGCTATGTCTGTAGGTATGGCTCTAGCTGAAGACCATTTAGCTGGTAAATTTAATAAAGATGATTTCAATATTGTTGACCATTATACTTATGTGCTAGCTTCTGATGGTGATTTAATGGAAGGTATTTCTCATGAAGCTGCTTCATTTGCTGGCCATAACCAATTAGATAAGCTAATTGTTTTATATGATTCAAACGATATTTCATTAGATGGCGAATTAAATAAAGCCTTCTCTGAAGATGTTAAGAAACGATTTGAAAGTTATGGTTGGAATCACATATTAGTAAAAGATGGTAATGATTTAGACGCTATCGATAAGGCAATAACTAAAGCTAAATCTCAAAATGGTCCAACTATGATTGAAGTTAAAACAATTATCGGTTATGGTGCTCCAAACGTGAGTGGTACTAATGGTGTCCATGGTGCACCACTAGGTTCAGATGAGAGAAAATTAACTTTTGAGGCATATGGTTTAGATCCTGAAAAACGTTTCAATGTGCCAGAAGAAGTATATGAAATTTTCCAAACAACTATGTTAAAACGTGCAAATGAGCATGAAGATGCATGGAAAGCATTACTAGAAAATTATTCTAAACAATATCCAGAATTAGCAGATGAATTTAAATTAGCTATTAGTGGTAAATTACCTAAAAACTATAGAGATGAATTACCACGCTTTGATAGCGATCATAATGCAGCAACACGTGCTGATTCAGGTGAAGTAATTCAAGCATTAAGTAAATCAGTTCCGTCATTCTTTGGTGGTTCTGCTGACTTAGCTGGTTCTAACAAATCTAACGTTAAAGAAGCGACTGATTATGATAGAAATACACCTGAAGGTAAAAATATATGGTTTGGTGTACGTGAGTTCGCTATGGGTGCAGCTGTAAATGGTATGGCAGCACACGGTGGATTACACCCTTATGGTGCAACATTCTTTGTATTTAGTGACTACTTAAAACCAGCGTTGCGTTTATCAGCTATTATGGGATTAAATTCAACATTTATCTTCACACATGATTCAATCGCTGTAGGTGAAGATGGACCTACTCATGAGCCAATTGAACAATTAGCGGGCTTAAGATCAATACCAAATATGAATGTCATTCGTCCAGCTGATGGAAATGAAACAAGAGTAGCTTGGGAAGTAGCTCTTGAATCAGAACAAACACCAACTTCTTTAGTATTAACTCGTCAAAATTTACCATATTTAGATGTAGATGAAGAGACAGTTGAACAAGGTGTTCGTAAAGGTGCTTATGTTGTCTTCGAAACTGAAACTAAACCTGAGTATCTATTACTTGCTACTGGTTCTGAAGTTAGCTTAGCAATTGAAGCAGCTAAAGATTTAGATAAACAAGGTAAAGGTGTACGTGTAGTATCAATGCCTAACTGGTTTGCTTTTGAACAACAATCAGAAGAATATAAAGAGTCTGTAATTCCTAAAGAAATTACTAAACGTGTTGCAATTGAAATGGCATCTCCATTAGGTTGGCACAAATATGTAGGCACTGAAGGTAAAGTGATAGGTATTGACCAATTTGGTGCAAGTGCCCCTGGTGACTTAGTAGTAGAAAAATATGGTTTCACTAAAGAAAATGTATTAAATCAAATTCGCACATTTTAATATTAGATAAGAAATTAGGTAACTGAGAAGGCTTTCATTGGAAAGTCTTCTTTAATTTGAATGAGCAATACAAAATAATTTTTCAGTTAGCTAAAAATAAGTATTACATTTGTTTAAGTATTTGTTATGATAACAAATGGATGCAGAATTACTAACTAGCTCTTGAAAATAGAATAGTAATTTAGTAAAATTCAGTAGGATATAGAAAGTGGGTGAAACAATGGCAACATGGTTAGCAATTTTATTAATCATTGTAGCGCTTATCGGTGGACTAGTTGGTGGTTTCTTTTTAGCACGTAAATATATGATGGATTATTTGAAAAAAAACCCACCTATTAATGAAGAAATGTTACGAATGATGATGATGCAAATGGGTCAAAAACCATCGCAAAAGAAAATCAATCAAATGATGACAATGATGAATAAAAACATGGACCAAAATATGAAAGGTAAATAAAGCCTATCATAAAGGGCATTACAGCGATTTTGAAATTTCACTGTAATGCCCTATTTTTATTACTGGCAGCAAATTGGAAACACTTTTTATATTTTTTGATTTATCTTTTCATATTCTTTATTTAACACGTCAGCGATCTCGCTTTCAGTGTTCGGGTATAAATGACCGTATATGTTTGCCGTTGTTTGTATATCACTATGTCCTAAATGGCGTGATACAACATACAACGACACACCAGCATTAATTAATAACGAGGCATGAGAATGTCTGAAGTAATGAACGCGTATATGAGGCAAATTAGCCAATTCTGTGCCACGTTTTAAAAATATGTTAACGCTAGTTGGCGAAATAGGGTTAGGCTTGTTATATGCCGTGAATAAGTAATCAGTTTTCTTAACATACTTATATTTGTCTTTCTTATACTTTATTAATTCTTTAATCAAGTCTATAACATGATTAGGAACACTGATACAACGTTCTGATGAAGTATTTTTCACTGTTGATATTTCTTCTCCAGTCCAGCTTTTATCAACTGTTATCATGTTGGTTTTGAAATCTATATCAGATATACGCAAAGCCAAAACTTCCCCCTTACGCATACCACTCCAAAACAAAATATTGAATAACGCTTTTTGCTTGATCGACGTTAAAACATTTTCAAATTGTTGAAATTGTTCAAGCGTCCAATATTTTAATTTAACCGTTTCTTGTTTTTTAGGTAATTCAACAATATTTACAATGTTCTTTTCAAGTTCATAGAAATTGACAGCAAAATTCATTATCGCTGAAAGGTAGCGCTTAATGTTTTTCATTGAAGTATTAGAATATTTGTTTAAGACAGAGTTATAAAAATCGTCAATATCTTTAGGGGTAATTTTGTGAATGTTTATTGATTTAAAATGAGGTATTAGAACCGTTTTAATTAGATTGTTTTGATTTTTAATAGTTGTATTCTTTTTGCGACCAATTGAATATTTCATGTAAGCATTGGCTAATTCTTCGAATGTAATATATGCACTTTTATTACGTTCAATTTCTAACTGTTTTAAAAACTCACGTTCAGCAGCTTGGGCGTCTTTCTTTTTATCAAACCCACGTCTTTTTGCTTGTTTTGTTTTACCTTCAATATCTTTATATCTTAACTGAAAAAACCATTTATTCGTTTGTTTATCTTTAAATACTGACATGTTATACACCTATCGCACTTGTAGACAAGTAATAGTTATATAATAGATCAATTCGCTTTCTAGCGTTTTGTTTTTTCTCGTTAAAAAAAGACATTAATTGACTTTCGCTAAATAGTTCAAAGTCTTCAATAACTTGTTGAGGCATTCTAAATAATATAGAAAATTTATTCGCTTCATTTTCAAGTTTGTAGTTATACATTTCATTCATTATTCTTTGATCTGTATTGTGTAATAGGTAGTGACCTAATTCATGTGTAAATTCTTCCCACATCTTGCGAGGGTTGTCTTTTTTGATATATATAAATGGATAGTTACGGTACTCCATGTAGCAAGAAATATCTTTATTGTATATTACAAAGATACCTAAATAACTTGAAATACCGTCTATGCTAAAATCAATATTATTTTCTGTTAGTTCGTTTATGAGTTGGTTTGCTTTTTCTTCTATATACATAGTTCACTCTCACTTTCCGAACTTTTTATATCTCATTTTTAAGTGAGAGTATAAAAAATTATTGCTTTTTTGCTCTCTCGATCATGAAATCAGCTTGTTCTTGTAATCTTTCTAAAATACGCATACGATCTTCCAAAGGTAATGCGTCAAAGGCTTTCTTATCACTAAACATAATTTTTTCGTAATCTACTTCTTTATCGTCAACGATTAGATCAGAAATTTTACAATTCAACGCATTTGAAAGGCTTTCTAATTGAGGTTGAGTTGCCTTTGAGTAACTTCTTTCAATATTAGAAATAGCTTGTGCTGAAATACCAGTTTTATTTGAAAGTTCTACTTGTGTGAACCCGCGTCTTTTACGCATAAATTTAATATTTTTACCTAAGTCCATAACTATTCTCCTCTAAACGCTATTATTTATTACCTCGTTTGTATTTTTCTATCATGAAGTCGGCTTGTTCACGCAAAGAATTTAAAATTATATCTTGTTGTTCTTTAGGCAGTTCATTAAAACTTTCTTGGTCGCTAAACATCAATACACCATTCGGATCATGTTGTGATTGATCGACTTTATCAATGTAACCAGCTAAAGACATCAAAAAATTATAATCAACGCGAAACCCTTTAGCGATTTTACGCAAGTCTTCTGGAACTGGAGTAGCACGAAGTCCACGTTCTAACTGTGAAATATAAGTGTGTGATAAACCAGTCTTATATGCGGCTTGCTGTAATGTGTAGTTTCTATCCTTACGTGTTTTTAATAAAAAATCAGTCAATTCTTTACTTGCTCGTTCTCTAGCTTTTTTATTACTCATATTTGTTCATCACCTAATGTTAGTATAGTCTAAAAAATAACGCATTTTAAATAATTATTTAAAAAAGTTTAAAAAATCTGTTTACAATGTTTAAAAAATAGTTTAAAGTGTTTACTAAGAAGTTAAACATTTGTTTAAACTTTTTAAACTTATTAAACAAAAAGGAGGCGTTAACGTGTACGCAATCATTAAGAAAGAAAAAGTGATGATTAAACTAGATAAGCTAGGTTTAAATCACTCGGAGTTTTCAAATAAAGTTGGAATTACAAGAAGTTATTTCAGCCAAATATATAACGGTCGTAAGACGTCTATATCAGCAGCAGAAAAAATTGCACATCATTTAGGTGGCAATGTTGAAGAATATTTTTGTTTGTTTGTAGGTCAACGCGAAATTAATTTTGTTTAATTATTTTATTTATAACACAGAATAACGTAACACGTTATAAATATTATGGAATTTAACAAAAATTTTATATTTTTGGAGGTATGGAAATGTTGTATAAATTACGCATGGAAAGACAAAAGCACAAAAAGACACAACAAGACATGGCAAACTTATTGCACATTAGTCGTTCATCATACAGCGATAAAGAAGTAGGGCGTCAACATTTTAGACATGACGAAATGGTTATAATCGCTCGTGAATTTAACGTTACGCTTAACGATATATTCTGGGAAGATGAAGAACTAGACAAAGAAATTTACGTTTGATTTTAACTAACGGATAACGTTAAAAACTTAATAAAAACAACTTAAAAGGAGTAATAAAATGAATTGGGATAAATTAAGTAATTATTATAAAAAGCACGAGACTAACATTTTAAAAATGTGGAACAACAATTTTGAAAAAATAAGCAAAACATTAATTGAAAGAGCATATGACATGGAAGAAATTGAAATTTTAACTAAATTAAGTCCATTTGATCTAGTTAGAACAAATAGCTGAGAAGAATACGAAGTTGTATATATTACTGGTAATGGAAATGTTGCTGTCATTAGAGAAGATACGACAGACGATAATTATATCGAAATTGATGTTGAAGATTTGGAAAAAGAAGTTACATTACCGTGGAATTGTTTAGGTAGAATTTTTGAGGCTGACAGTACAATGTCAGAATTTATTGATAGAAATATAGATGTTGTATCAAATATTGGGTTTGAAATTTATCGTTTGCCAGACCAAGACAGCTACTTTTTAGGAGTTAAAAGTGTTAGCAGTGAGGCACTTATAGAATTATTCACACCATTGTATCTTGAATGGACTAAATGGAACGAAGAAGAGTTTCAAAAGTTTCTAAAGGAGGCGAAAGTGTAATGAGTTTTTACAATTTTAGCGACACAACAGATTATAACAACTTTTACGGCGAAGATAATAACGACAATGATGATTGGTATAACGAAGATTATTACGAAGATTTACGCGCTGAACGTAATATGGGGGAAGATTAAAAAAACGCCTACACCGTAAAAGTGTAGACGAAAAAGTTCTCCAAAAAAGTATCAAAAATATGAAAGATAGTTGCAAGAGCATTATAGCAAAGGAGAAGAAAAATGTCATTAAAAAAAGATATTCCAAGTATAAAAACTAAAGATATGAGCAATGAAGATTGGTTGAAGATCAGAACAAAGTCAATCGGTGGTAGTGATTGTGGCGCAATATTAGGCATGAACAAATACGAAAGTCCGTTATCGCTTTATAACAAAAAACTAGGCATTATTGAACAGGAAGATATAAGCGAAAAGCTACCAGTCGTGTTTGGTAATTGGAATGAAGATTTAGTCGCAAAATTATTTGAAAAAGAAACAGGCAAGAAAGTTAGAAATCATAATTATATGATGTATCACAAAGACTATCCGTTTATTAGCGCTAACGTGGATAAGGTGTTAGTAAGTGAAAATGCAATACTAGAATGTAAAACAGCGTCAGAATTTAAAAAGAAAGACTGGATAGACGGAAATGTTCCAGGAAGCTACATGGCACAATGTTATCATTACATGCTAGTAACAGGTGCTGAACGTGTATATATAGCCGTATTGTTTGGTAATAGTACATTCCAGTGGGAAGTCGTAGAACGCGACGAGGAAGTTATACAAAGTATTTTAGAAACAGAGATCAATTTTTGGAACAATCACGTTGAGAAACGTATTCCACCCGAAACAGACGGTTCAGAGGCGTCAGAAAACGCACTTAATCAAATGTGGAAACAAACTAAACCACAAAGCGTTGAATTAGACGATCAACGTGCTGAACTTTTAAGACAATGGAGTGTCATTAAACAACAACGCACACAATTAGATAAAGACGAAAGAGCAATCAAAAACAAGTTACGCGAATACATGGGAGAAAACGAACAAGGCGAAACTGAAAATTTTAAGGTAACGTGGAAACCTCAAAAAAGTAATCGCTTTGATAAAAAACGTTTTGAAAAAGAAAACCCAGAACTAGCAAAACAATATATAAACACAAGCGAAAGTCGTGTATTAAGAATATCAGAACTATAACTAACGCAATACGTTAAAATATAGCTTAATTTAACACACAGAGCTTATATTTCGAACGAAATAATTAAAAAGGATAAATAATACCTAAAAAGTATTTCGTTTCTTATACGGCGTCTGTGTAACAAATAAATGGAGGAATAGAAAAATGGCAACACAAAATGAATTTAAAAATCAACTTACAAAAAAAGAAGATAAAGGAAATACAAACGCACAAACACAAACAAAAAGCACAAACCCTAGAACGATCGCACAAAACTATTTAGCAAAAATGAAACCGGAAATTGAAAAAGCATTACCAGCGCATATGTCGCATGAACGTATGACACGCATTGCGTTAAGTGCAGTGAACAGTAACCCGGAACTTACGGAAGTAATCTTGAATAACCCTACATCGTTTTTAGGCGCTTTAATGCAATCAGCGCAATTAGGTCTTGAGCCTAATACAAATTTAGGTCATGCGTACCTAATTCCTTACTACGACAAAAATTCTGGTAAAAAGATCGTTAACTTACAACTTGGATATATGGGACTTTTAGACCTGGCACATCGTTCTGGCATGTATCAAAAAATATTTGCTATGCCAGTTTATAAAGATGATTATTTTGAATATCAGTACGGGACTAATGAAAAACTTAATCACGTACCAGCACAAGTAACTAAAGGCGAGCCGATCGGTTATTACGCGTTTTATAAGCTGACTAATGGCGGCGTTCACTTTGTGTACTGGAGTAGACAAAAAATGCAAATGCACAAAGACAGATACACACGTCGTGGCAGCGTTTGGAATAACAATTTTGACGCTATGGCACTAAAAACAGTGATTAAAGATGTGCTTAAATATGCGCCTAAGTCAGTTGAAATGGGCGAGGCGGTACAAAGTGATGAAAATAATTTTGAATTTAACGAAGATAGCAAAGTAATTGATGTAACAGATTACGAAACGGAGGAAAACAAATAATGAATATTACTGTTAACGGCGCTGGAATTGATAAAGCGATTATTAAACATCAAAATTTTAAATTCGTGAAAGAGGTTGAAATGGAAGATTATGGCGTAAGAATTACGCTATACCCTTACCGACATGATTATGCAGCTACACAAGTGATATATACTAAATTAGTTGTAGATGAAATGTCTATATACGATACACTTGAAGAAATGAGCTGCGCATTAAGTGATTGGATCGAAAACGAAACAACGGAATATGAAAGAATATTTGCAGAACTAACGTCAATCTGATAATATGTATTTATCGCATAAGGCATGATAGTTTTTATCATGATTAAGTGACCGCTAACGGAAATTAGTGGTCGCTTTTTTTATTTCTAACGCATTTTATTAAAAAACTTAAAAATTTTTTATAACGACAGACGCCTATACAAAGGCGTCTTTTTTTGTTTACTAAAAAAATAACTAACATATTACGTTATTTATGTCGTAAAAATATAATTTATGTGTTAGTATTTAAGTACAAATTAATTAAAGGAGTTGAAAATGCAAGTGGTTAAAAGATTGAACAGCTACTATGCAAAACCGAAAGCAATCAGAATTGCAACAATAACAAAGGAAACGACATTAAAACAATTAGCGAAAGATGTAAGCACACATTATCAAACAATAGTGAATGTCGCTGGAGGCAAACAACCAACTAGCGAATTACGTGCTAAAGCGATTGCTAATCAATTAGACGTAAAAGTAGAAGATATTTTTGAGGTTGGTAAGCGATGAGTAGCATGAAGAAAATAGAAAAATTGATAATAGATAACGACTTTAAATGCGATATTTGCGGAAAAGAATTATCGTTTCAAAGTAATTATTCTGTCGATCATATAATACCTAAAATATTTGGAGGTAGTGACAGAATAGAGAATTTAGAAATATGTTGTCGTACGTGTAACACAAGACGTCGTGACAGAATTGGAGACGATCACTTTTGGTTTCAATATAGAAAATTTAACGAATTAATGACTACTAAATTAAAAACAGAACTTCTAAGTTACGAACGTAGACATGGTTTAATTACTGATGAAGATATAGATATTATGATAAACGCTAAAAATGATTTAATAAATGCAATTAATGAAAAGTTTAGCGAGATAGAAAATCTGAAAAATGTTCCTATCAGTAAGCTGGGAGTTATTTCAAAAGGTCAGTTTGCTAAAGAAAGATATAAAAATTCGCATTTAACCATGAGTTATGAGCATTACAGAAGTCAAACAGTAGGAGGTTAAATGTGAGTAACTACGAAATGATGAACGGCATAATAGCAACGTTTAGCGGAGAAAATAGAAAAATAACTATCAATCGTATTTATTTAGAAATAACTAAAGATTATCCGTGCGCAGCATTTTTAGATCAACTTATTTACTGGTCGGATAAATCTTCTAGAAATGACGGTTTCTTTTATAAAAAATACGAAGAATGGCGAGAAGAATTGTTGTTATCTGATTATCAAATTAGACGAGCAACAAAGAAATTGAAAGAAATGGGTTTTGTTGAAACATCGTTAAAAAAAGCTAATGGAACGCCAGTAACACATTATAAAGTTAACATGGACGCGGTAAGAGAAGCGATTGTGAAGGAACTTAATAATCGACAGTTAACAAACTCAACATTCGAAAATAAAGAAACTCAATATTCCTTGGAATGTAAAGAAACTAAACAATCATTAACAGAAGACTACAACATAACATCACAACAGAAAAATACAACAGACAATGTCGGTCAAGCGCTATCGCTTTTATTTGATAACTTTATTACTATTTCACAAAAAACAAAAAGTGAAATTGAATTTAGTTTAGAAGATATTGGAGAAAATGCTTACGATATAACACAACTAGCAATCAATTACACCAAACAACAAAACAAAGGCATTAATTACCTAAAAGCAATACTAAACAACTGGGCAAAAGAAAAAGTTAAAACAGTTGAACAAGCACAAGAAAAGTTATCGCCTAATCAACGCAAGACAAAACAACAACAAAAAACAGAAGAAAAAAATAGTTTCTGGGAAAACAAGTTGAAAGGAGTTAGCGGTAATGAATGGTAAACAAGCTATTGAAATATTAATCAAACTTGATACTTGTTTTGATATGAATTTCGAGAATGACGAAAAGAAATATCAAATGTGGGTTACTAAACTAACTGAAAAAGGCGATTATGAAAAAACGTTGCGTAAAACAGAACGCTACATTGAAGAAAATCGTTTTAAACCAGTTATCGCTGACATACTTGTTAAGAAAACACATTATATAGACCAGCAAGATGATTACGACGATAAAACAAAAAGGCATTTGGAACGTTTAAAGAATGATCCGACGTACAGACAAGAAGTTGAAAAAAAGAAAATGGAGTTAAGAAAAGCAATGCAACAAACATTCAACAAAACAACACAGGAAGACGTGATTGATGATGAACGTTGAAAATGTAATCGCTTATGAAAAATCATTAATCGCTAATTTACTAAAGAATAATGACCTACTACAAAAATTAGCTTTAAAACCGCATATGTTTTATGCGGTCGAACATCAAGAATTTATTAAGTTTGTTCAAGAAAAAAATAGAATATCACTCAATGAAATATCAAACGAAACTCGTCGTAATGACCATTTCATGAATGATGATGAATTAGGTTATCTTGTTAACAGTGATTTAACTGACAGAGTATTTTTCAGAGAAGAACAAGTAAACATCTTGAATGGTTACAAAGATAGAGAAGTTAAAAAAGCATTTGCACAGTATCAAATGGACGAAATAGACATCAACGAACTTAATAAAGCAGTTGAAGAAATCAACAGCTTAACGATCGAGGCTGAAGATGAAAAAAAGAATTATATCAACGAAGTGATCGACGAGATCATGGGAGAAAAAGTCGAGAAGTTTCAGACAGGCATTAAGTCGATTGATAAAAAAATAGGTGCATTTGAGCCGGGTCAGATGAATGTAATTGCAGCGCGCCCGTCAGTCGGTAAAACAGCTTTGACGCTCGAAATGATGATAAGATTAGCGAAAAGCGATGTAGAAACTACATTCTTTAGCTTAGAGACATCTGGTAAAAACGTTATACAACGTCTAACAGCTAATTTAAGTGGTGTCGAACTACAAAAATTTAAACACACTGAATTGTTAGATATTGAAGATATAGACAACATTATGAAGGTGCTAGGCGTAATTGATAAGTTACCTATCAATATTGTGTATAACGCAATGACAACGACGGAAGATATAAGAATGCAAGCGTTAAAGCAAAACGAAAGACAGCAAGTAATATTTGTTGATTACATTCAGATTATGAAAGCCGTAACGCCTAACCCTACAAGTAGACGTATGGAAGTAGAACAAATATCACGCGATCTTAAAACGATCGCAACAGAAACAGGCGCGATAATAATTATAGTCGCACAACTTAATAGAGGCGCTGAAAACAGAAGTGACAAGCGCCCGATGATTTCTGACATCAAAGAAAGCGGGTCAATCGAACAAGATGCCAACATGATATTCATGTTGTATCGTGAAGATTATTACGACGATGAACTCGTGGATACTGTAAATGGCATTTCAGTTGTTGAATGTAATATCGCTAAAAACAAAGACGGCGAGGGTGGTGTTATAAAACTTGACTATCACAAGAAAACACAGAGGTTTTATAGTCACGACTACTTCGGTGCTAATGATTAAAGATTTATTACACATAGTTAGACAGTTATATAAAGAATTTTACTGTGATGAAGTTTTAAGTTATGTCTATCTTGAATTTGGCTTAGCAATCAGTCGTTTAATACAGCGTGACGAAATTAGTTATTACGACAATTTCAATAAAGAAGAAGTAAAAAACAAAGTGTTTAACGAGGTAGATTGGTTGAAAGCTAATCATTTTTCGATTGAAACTAACGGTTTCTGATAATTTTTTATTATAAATAACGTAAATTTTAATTTTAAAGGCGTTTTTAGCTTATAAATCAAAAATACGATAAATAATACCGAAAGTTAAATATCGTACGAAATTCGAAGGCTGAGTAACCTTAAAAGTTAAATTAGGAGGAAAGAAAACATGAATGGCGAAGAACTAAAAAATTACGATCGCGACACATTACTAAATATGGTTCACGATCAACTCAATGAAGTGTACGACTTAATAGAACAAATCAATGACAACACGCAATATCAAGTAAGCAGCATGGTTATGTTCGCGATACACGAAAGAGATTTAAGAAAAGCAAAAGATTTAAGTGGCATATCAACGCTAGACGGTAGACCGCAAATGTTAGCAATCGCAATGAGAGGCGACAGAAAATTAATGCCGTTTATAGACACATTTAACGAAATGCAACAATACGATCCGAAAAGTTTTATACAACAAGCAGTAGACAATGACTAATCAAAAGGAGAATAAAAAAATGAATTTACAAAACATAAACATTGAAAACAAAACAGAGGAACAATTTGCAATCATGGTTCGCAAATTGATGAAACAAGTTACAGACTTTATTGAACGTGGAGAAAATGAATTAGGTTTCAAAATTGATTACATGACAGCGATAAATATTGAGGACAGTACCGGTGGTGGCATTCACTCGTTACAAACTATGAAAGCAGGACACAATTTGTTAGAACAATCAATTTTTGATGACGAAGGAGAACCGACAGCATTATTTCAACTTGCGCATATCATTTTAAGAGAAATGGTTGACGATGTTATAGAAATAGATTTAGACAATTTATCTGACGAAGATTTATAGGAGGACAAAACAATGAAAAACAACATAAGTATTTTAATTTCTGGAATGATGTTTAACGTCTTATTTTTCATCTTATTACTTAACGACGTATTTATTACTGATACAACAGCATATGCAGGTCTCGTATCGTTATTGACTTATTACTTTTTTAAACATCATTTTTTCAAACAAGAAGAAAGCAACAATAAATAAAGGAGTGGGATCTTGAAAAGTGAACAAGTTATCGCAGCAGTAACACAATTTGAACATGAATTACTTGAAGATAAATTAAAAGGCGATAGAAACGACATAGGCTTTTTATTAGAAAATATTAAGCATTATGACGTTAGCGAATTGCATACATTGATTGACGTTGCGATCGTAAACGAAAACAACACATTAAGCGTTTACGAATTATTAATCAACGCTATTGTTACGCCTAACAATGAACGCGATCAGTTCTATAACAAATATGGCGTAAATTTAGAAATAACACGTAATATAGCACTACAAACTTACGCAGAGTTTTACAGACGTACAGATAATGCAGGCAAGATTAACACAATCGAAGATATTTACAAAGCAATGGAAACACAAAGGGAAAATGGAGGTAAAAAATGAGTAACGAAATTCAATTAAGTAATAATTTGACAACGATAGAAACAGAAATTAAAAGTTATCAAAACATTGCAGGTCAATCAATATTTGAAATTGGTCGTAGATTGAAACATGTGAAAGAGAATGACCTAGCGCATGGCGAGTTTGGTAAGTGGTTAGAAAATATTGGAATGCACAGACAGCAAGCTCATAGATTTATGAAAATAGCCGACGAGTTTCAAAATTCAAACTCAACACTAGTGTTACATTTGGGGATTAAAGCATTATATCAATTGGCAACTATGCCAGAGGAACAACGCAACCATGCAATTGAGCATGGTGTTGAAACAAAAAAAGGTAAAAAACGTATTGATGAAGTTACTACTACAGAAATCGAAAAATATAAAAAACAACTCAAACAGCAAGAACAAGAAAAAGCACAAATGCAATCGCAACTTGAACAAGCGCGTAAATCAGAACAAACAGCAATTAAACAGCTAGAAGATGAACAAAACAAAACACCCGAAACTAAAACAGAATATAAAGAAGTGATACCCGACAAAGTAAAAAAACAACTCGATCAAATCGAGAATAATAAAAAGTTATTAGAACAAAAAGAAAAAGAAAATCGAGAAATCAGAAAGAAATTAAGAGAACAGCAAGAAGAATTAAGAAAGCAACAAGATAAAGCTAATGAACAGTTTATTCAAGACGGTTTGTCTGATGAAGAAATAATCTCAAGACAACGCGTTTTAGCAGAAACAAACTTGCTTGAAATTAAAGAATATACTGATGAATTTTTAAATAAAGTTAGCATAAATACTTTTAGGGACGCAGCGATAGCAAAATCATCACAACGTACCAAAAATATGATTTATGAAAGTGCTGAAGAAGTTATACGCTGGGCTGAAAGTATAAAAAATAAAATCAACACTAATAATTTTGTTGAGGACGCAAATTTTAGGGAGGAATTTTAAATGAACATTTTACCTAGTTTTTTAACAAGAACAAACAAAAACAATGAAACAAACGTTATCAATGCAATAGCAAACCGAGCAAACACAGATGAAAATACTGTAAGAATTGTATTAGAAGCTAGTTATCAACTAACACAAAATGCTAACGATGAATTAATGCAAAAGCAAGAAGATTTATACAATTATATTAAATCACAAAACCAAACAAACCAATCAAATATACAAAAATTAGCGAATGGTTTAAATGAAGTTAACAACAAACAAAAAATAACTAATATTCATTTAAAAGAATTGCAAGAAGAAATTACAAACAAAGCAAAGAAAGCAGCGAAAGGCACAAACCAAATGGATAGTGACGAAATTTTATTTGGAAATTTAACAATGGAAGAAGTGCTAAAAAGACAAGAAGATCAAGCGAAAGAAACAAAACATTATAAAAAGGTCGTTGCTAAATACAAACGACGTATATGGTACTTAATCAAGTTACACATGAATGATATTTATGGTACATCTAAAGCAAAAAGAAAAGAAGATTTTCAAGATTATATGTTCCATGAAATTCAAGACTATATTAAAAATATAAGCGTGTATGAAGTTAGACAAATCAATAAATAATTAAAGGAGAAATTATAATGAATTACGCAATTTATACTGGACGTATTACTAAAGATTTACAGTTAAAACAAACACAAAGCGGGAGAAGTGTATTGTCTTTTGATATTGCAGTACAAAGAGATTATAAAAACAAACAAACAAATGAATACGACACAGATTTTATACCGTGTTTAGCAGGTGGCACAACAGCTGAATTTATCGCAAATCATGCAAGTAAGGGAGATTATATTTGTATAAGTGGACGTATGCAAAATAACAATTTTACACGTGACGACGGTTCAACAAATTACGGACAACAACTGATCGTGAGAAACTTTGACGCAAATACATTATTTGCAGCAAATAAAAACGATCAACAATCACAACAACGCGGTTCATATCAACAAAACGCAAACAACGTACCACAACAACAAAGAGGACAAGCGCAAAACGGTTGGCAACAACAGCAGCAACAAAACAACCAACAACCCAATCCGTTCGCAAATGCTAACGGACCAATAGACATTGAAGATGACGACTTACCTTTCTAATTTATACACATATGTGAATAAATGTGTGGATAACTAACGCATTATGTTAAAAAAGAATTAAAGATAACGGAGGAATAGGAAATGAACAAACAATTATCAAACGCTGAAAAAGAAATATTACGAAGAAATGATGTAAGTGTTGAAACTTACAACAAACGTATCAAGTTAGGGTGGAATGAAGATAACGCATTATTTTTAGATAACACATTTAGAAAAGTTGGCGATCATATTTATAAAACGTTTTACGTGAAAGGCAAATCGTTAAGAATGTCGCCTACAAACTATTACAACATGCGCAGCCATAAACTTAATTATGAAATCGTTAATACGAGATTAAACAACGGTATAGACATGAAAGACGCTTGTACAAAGCACTATGGCGACTATGATTGTGATATTTATACGCCGGAAGAAATCAAACAAAAAAATGGACGTCAATCACGTAAGGCGTCTATTGATTATACAAAACTATTATTTGGACAAATGATGAAAAATTTTATAAGTGAGGAGGAATATCAATCATGCGTCAAATTGAAATAATTAAAGGCACAGCTAACGAAATGGAACAACTTGAAACATTAGTTAACGACTTTCTAGCAAAAACGAATGGAAAAGTGATTGACGTTACTTCAACGGAAAATATTAAACCAACAGGCGTTAAGCATAAAGTTTTGATATACACGATCGAATATGAAAGTGGTTTCGAGGGATATGTTGATCTATTTAATCACATTACATCAAATCAATATCCGCATAAAACAGTATTAAAAGCATTTTTCAAACTACAATCGCCATTCGTATCAGATGAAACATTAAACAAATTAGTCGATAGATACGAGAACGTAAACATTACAGAAATTTTAAGTGAGTTTTCAAATATAGAATACAAGTAAGGGAGATAGTAAGTTGAAAACATATCCAGAGAAAAACGATTATTTGGTAGTTACACACTTAGACGGAGAAGATTATAAAGGTGGTATAACGCTGAAAGTTATCAGAACAGCAAGATGTGTAAATGACGATAGGGGATCATTTTATACGTGCAGAGACGTCGAAGGTAATGACGTTGTAGTTAACAACGACGATAGTTACAGATTAATAAAAAATCAGTTCAGTAGTTTTTAGGAGTGAAAACATGCAAACAAAATTATACAACGAAAAACGTGAACATCTAGCCACTGTAAAACAAACAGAGAACGGGTTATACGACGTTGTAGGCGTCGAAGGCACTCAACTATCACATATTAAAAGACGTGGCAGCATACACAATCTGAACACATTTAAACGTGATTTTGAATTGTATTACGCAAGCGAGTTCACTAATCAACAAACAAGCATATTTGACTATTTAGGAGGTTAAACATGAGTGAACAAGAAAGTCTTAACATGTGGAACGACTTTAAAAGTAATTTAATAAATCGTTTTATAAATAATAGACAAGCATTTTTAAGAACTGAAGATGATACAGAAGAAGAAACGTATTTACACGCATATGACATGGCTTACCGTACATTACTTCAAGAAATGGATATGTACGATAAGCGAGACGATCTAAATTACATTTTAGAACATAAAAAAATGATATAAGGAGATTTTAAACATGAAATTACAAATTAAAAAATTATCAGATGACGCAATTATCCCAGTGAGAGCAAACGAGACGGACAGCGGACTAGATATGTTCACAGCGTTTGAAACAACTATCCCGGCACACTCAACGAAGATCATTCCGACAAGTATCGCAATTCAACTTCCTTATGGTTATGAAGGACAAGTACGACCACGATCAAGTAAGTCAGCGAAAACTAAATTACGTGTACAGTTAGGCACAATTGATTACACATACAACAAAGATGTAGGTATTATTTGTGACAATATCAGCGATCAACCAATCACAATACCTAAACATGAGAAACTAGCACAATTAGTTATCGTGCCAGTATCTTATTGTGACACGGAGGAGGTAACACACTTTGACACAAAACACGAAAAAGAACGTGGCGGGTTCGGTTCAACAGACGCATAATACAGAAATTATTCAACTAGACGATATTGTAGATAAAGTGAAAGCTATTTTAAACCGAAAGAGTGATAACGAATGAATAACAATGATGATTTTATGAATACAGTTATCAATATCGTAACAGCGATTATATTAATCGCAATTACTATCTTCATTTTAGGTGTATTAGGAATGAGTTTGTACGGGCTATGGCAGTGGGTGTCGTAGTCCTATGAACGACATTTATTTAATCAAAGAAACAAAACACGAAAAAACAGGCGAAGTGTTTAGAGAAATTATTAAAGCGAAACACAACGTCAGTTATAAAGTGATCGAAAGTAATGATATTGAACAGTTAAAGCAGCAATATCCAAGCTATGAAAATAAAAATATGACAAAGCGAGGTAAATAAATTGCCGAAGATTAAACGAAAAGTAAATAAACTAAAAAAAGTGCCTATTAGTCGTATTCCTTTAAAAAAGCAAGAAAAGATATTAAAGACGCAACGACTTGCATTAAGGACTATTCTTGACTATGAAAAAGATTTATCGCGATATGCACTAATCAAAAGTGAAATCAAAAGCGTAAATAATCGAATAAGCAACGTTAAACAACTAAAAAGAGAAAAGAGGTATAAAACTATAAGAAAAGCCATTCCGTTTCTTCTCGTAGGGCTGAGTGGTTTTCTCGTATACGTTATAAATAAAGATAAATACAGACAAGATGATGTGGACGTGAATAGCACATGTTAAAATCAATATTTATTTTAATAACGATCGTGTTTATCGTTTATATGCTTATACAAACACATATCATATTTAGAGAGTTAAGAGAGATGAAACACGCTAATGATAACCCTATGTTACGTTATAGCATATATGTAATTGTGGTATTGGTATGGGTATTGTATATTGCAGAAATGGTTTATATTTAACGACACAAACGACGAAAATATTTCAAAATTAAATAAAAACGTCCTTATGACAGGAACGAACACAATTATAACTCCATGCTTATGGGGTTATTTTTGTTTGTTTTACTAACGGATAGTGTTAAAATATACGGGAAAATAAAAAAATAAGTTAGTAGGTGGTAACGTAAATGAAAGTAATCATTAAGTCAACGATCAAGATAATCGTTGTTATATCAGTGTATGAAACAGTAAAGACAGTTCATGAATTTATAAAAGGTTATCGTTCTTACACACCTAGACAACTAAATAAATAAGGAGTTTTTTATTTGAATATTGATTTTTCAAAATTACATTGGATAGAAGATAACAATGGATATAAATTTGGCTACCCAGACGTATCAATCATAGGCAGATATGCGCTTGATAAATATGGGCTGGAGTTGTTTATTGATGTTGACGATATGACGATTTTAGAGGCTTATGTGTACATACATGAAGGTGATTGCATAGATGATGACGATAATTGCGTTCGAGTGTCTAACGAGTTTTTGACCGTCATTACAAACGCATTAAAGCAAATGGGTATCATTTATGACTAATTACAAGAACAGAGGCATGTTTCTCGAAAAAGTTATCAATATATCAAACAAGCAATATCTTGAACGCGGGTTAGCTTTAATTAATAAAGTGCCAACACCTACAAGTATCAATACTAGAAAAGGAACAGCACGTTATACAGAAAAGAGTACAGTCGATTTCACAGGCGTTTCACAAGGTACATTTATAGCCTTTGACGCTAAAGAAGTTAAAACAACAAACTTTCCTTTTTCACGTGTACAACCACACCAAGAACAATATTTAATCAACGCGTATAAGCAAAAAGGACAAGCATTCTTAATCATCTTATTTACACAACATAACGAATTATATCGTATTGACATTGACGAATACGAACGCTTAAAAAAGCATTATTTGCAAAATAACCGAAAATCAATTCCATATACATGGTTTAAAGAGCATAAGCGACCAATCACAAGTAAAAATGGTATTTATTACGATTACTTAAATAAGGCGCATTATGTAAAAGGAGGTGGCTATTAATTGAAAGAATATACGCCTAAAGATGTTATAGGCATGATGAGAACATACAGCGACGACATAAAAATGCGCGATAGATTAAAACGCGAATACGAAGAAGAACGGAACGCGTCATCTGTTAGCGCAGCGCAATATGGAATTGAAAGTGTAATGCCACATGGTAATGGAGTTAGTAACCCAACGCAAAAAGCAGCTGAACAATTACTTTTACAATATGGCGCATTAGAGCGCGTGCAAGCGAAGATTGATTTTATTGATGAACGATCAAAACGCATACACAAGAACCAACACATTGTCACGTTAGCATTACGTCTTGAAGGCGAAACATGTCAATACATTGCAAACATTCTTGAAGTAAAACGCACACGCGTTCAAAACATTATTAATGAAATGGCGCAACTTATGTGCAAGAACGATGAAGAATATCGTTTATATTGTGCTAAAAAAAATATCAACCCAATTTATTAAAAGGAGATTAATTATATGGCTACTGGTAGAAATAAAGAAGAAATGAAAGACGTTACATTATTAGGTAATAAGAATAATAAATATGAATTTGACTATGACCCGAGTGTCTTAGAAACATTTGAAAATAAACATCAAGGACGCGACTATTTCGTGAAGTTTAATTGTCCGGAGTTTACATCATTATGTCCGATTACAGAACAACCCGACTTTGCTACTGTCTATATATCATATATTCCAAACGTGAAAATGGTAGAAAGTAAAGCATTAAAATTATATTTATTTAGTTTCCGAAATCATGGCGACTTTCATGAAGATTGCATGAACATTATTTTGAATGACTTAATCGAATTAATGGATCCGAACTATATTGAAGTATGGGGCAAGTTTATGCCTAGAGGTGGTATTTCTATCGACCCTTACACTAATTACGGTAAACCCGGCACTAAATACGAAAAAATGGCAGAACAACGATTATTGCAACATGACATTTATCCAGAACAAGTAGACAACAGATAAGGAGTGTAAATGATGAAAAAGATTAATATTCAAGAAATGAGTATCAATGACATTACGCCAGCCGACTATAACCCACGTATTGATTTAAACGAAAATGATGACGAGTACAAAAAAATTAAAAACAGTATTGAAGAATTTGGTTATGTTGACCCTATTATTTGGAATAAACGTACTGGAAACATTGTAGGCGGACATCAGCGTTACACAGTATTAAAAGACTTAGGTTATGACAAAGTAGACGTATCAGTCGTGGATATGAACGAACAAGATGAAATGGCATTAAATGTCGCACTTAACAAAGTAGAGGGCGAATGGGATAGAAATAAATTGAAAGATGTTATTGAACAATTAGAAGAAGATAGATTAATGTTTACTGGTTTTGATGAAGATGAAATAGACAGTCTTATGAATGACATAAACATTGATGATTTCTTTGAAGAAGAAGAAAAAGAACCTAATCGTGAAGAACAAGACGGCGAAAGTAAATTAGACACAGCGATTGAATTATTAGAGTTAGTTCATAACAAATTAAACGACGTTAACGACGATTATAAAAAGACAGACCTTTATCAAAGTGTTGAATACTTCTTGGAGGGTAACTGATGACGCGTTTATGTTTGGCTAGCTGGACAGCACGACCAGACTTACTATTTGAATTAGAACCACCACATGTCTTAGATAGTTTTTATTATTTGCGTAAAGCGTCAGACAACACACTAAAGAAAATGATGTCTTACATTAAGTCTGACAAGTGTAAGACGTTTATATTAGATAGTGGCGCGTTCACATATATGGAAAGTGCAAAAGTTAGTGACAAATTAATTTATGATGACTTTGAACAATACATTCGTGAATATTGCGATTTTATTAATAAGTGGGATATTGAACATTTTGTAGAAATGGATATAGACCTAGTCGTTGGTATTAAGAAAGTTGAAGAATATCGTAAAACGATCGAACGACTAACAGGTAAACCAGTTATACCAGTATTCCACAGAGAACGTGGAGAAAAATATTTCCACCGTATGTGCGAAGAATATGATTATGTGGCAGTAGGTGGGCTTGTAGGTACGACATACGCACGACAACACTATCATTATTTGCAATGGTTTATAGATGTAGCACATGCAAACAATGCCAAAATACACGGTTTAGGTTTTACGAGTATTGAAGGCTTAAAGAAATATAACTTTGATACAGTAGACAGTACAAGTTGGTTGTCTGGCAGTCGTTTCGCCAGTATAAACGTCTGGAACCCAATTACTAAAAAATTTGATAAATACAATAAGCCTCGAGGGAAACAGACAGTCAAAGGTTTTTACCGTTTAGCTGACAAATATAACGGTAGGGCTTGGATAAGGTTTGGTAAATATTTAGAGAAATTACATCGCGGGAGTGTACTTGAATGGTAGTACACTTCCTTAAAGCATTGTACGAGGCGCAAAAATTAAAAGAGGAGGCAGTAAATATGACAAAAGCTATTGTCGTATTCAGTGGCGGACAAGATAGCACAACGTGTTTATTTTGGGCTATGAAACATTATGATGAAGTTGAAGCTATTACATTTTATTATCAACAAAGACATGATAATGAGGTTGAAGTAGCAAAACAAATTACAAAAGAGTTGGGTGTCGATCATAAGGTTATTGATGTATCACTAATCAATGACTTAACTGTTAACGCATTGACACGTAACACTATGGATATTGAAACAGATAAAGAAACAGGATTACCTAATACATTTGTTCCTGGACGTAATATTTTATTCTTAACTGTGGCAAGTATTGTTGCTTATCAAAGAAAAGCTGACGCGATTGTCACAGGCGTTTGTGAAACAGACTTTAGTGGCTACCCAGATTGTAGAAACGACTTTGTGACTACACTTAATGACGCGCTAATGATCGGACTAGACAAACAAATCAAAATTGAAACGCCACTTATGTGGTTAAACAAAGCAGAAACATGGGCGATGGCTGATGAGTTAGGACAATTAAATTACGTCAGAGATAACACGCTAACATGTTACAACGGTATCAAAGGTGCTGGGTGTGGCAAGTGTCCGGCATGTAAATTAAGAAACAGAGGACTACAAGAGTATTTAAACAATAAGGAGGCATACTAATGTTACAACAATTTTATCCAGTAAAAGCACACAACTATAAATATGAATTGAACAAAGATATGAACTTTGCAGCAGCACATTATATCGACCATGAAAGCGCTGGTAAATGTCAAAACGTACACGGACACACGTATTTCGTTAACATCTCTATTGTAGGTAACAAGTTGCAAGACAATGGTTTTCTAGTTAACTTCCAAGAGTTAAAACGTATCGCACATGGTAAATACGATCACACTTTAATGAACGACCACGACTGGAATGGCGAACAACCGTCAACAGAAGTAGTCGCTAGAACAATTTATCAATCAGTACGCGAGGCACTAACGGCATATGATAATAAACCGCAAGTGTTACAAGTAATCGTTAGAGAAACGCCTACAAGTTATGTGACATATAGTGAACCATTGTCAGATGAATATGACAAAGAACAATCGCCATATGTTTATGTAAGCAATGACAGTGACTTTAATAGTAAACAAATCGACTGGAGTGAGTTTTAATGGCAAAAATACCTTTCTTAGAAGTGTTTGGACCAACAATACAAGGCGAAGGAATGGTTATAGGTAAAAAGACTATGTTCGTTCGTACTTATGGTTGTGACTATGGTTGTGTTTGGTGTGATACAGCTTACACATGGGACGGTAGCGAAAAGGACAACGTACGACGCGCAACACCACAAGAACTATTTGATTTATTAAAAGAAACAGCGGGCGAAAAATCTTTTAGTCACGTAACAGTAAGTGGCGGCAACCCAGCATTAATTGGTCGTGCTATGCAAGAGTTTATAGACATCTGTCATAAGAACGGCGTTAAAGTAGGACTTGAAACACAGGGTAGCATTTGGAAAGAATGGTTTTATGACATTGACGATTTAACAATCAGTCCAAAGCCACCTAGCTCAACAATGAAAACTAATTTCCCTATGTTAGATAAGATCGTCGATAATTTACATCAAGCGAACGTCAATTTCAGTCTTAAAATTGTTTACTTCAACGAGGAGGACAAACAGTACGCAAAAGATGTATTCGCACGATACAGAGGTAAAAATATTCCATACTATCTTTCAGTAGGTAACGCTGAACCATATACTGATAGAGATATAACAAAACAACTTATAGATAAGCTAGATGAGTTATGGGAAGTCGTAATGAATGAACCTGACTTTAACGACGTTCAAGCACTACCACAATTACATGCAATCGTTTGGGGGAATAAACGTGGCGTATAATTTAACTGAAGAACAAATACAAAAGATTAGAAAACATAACAAAGGCGCAAAAGTAAACGACATTAAAAATGCTATGAATGGTATTGAGAACGTTATTGCGTTATGTGGCGAAGATGTTACACGTGACGGTCTACAAGAAACACCGTTTAGAGTTGTAAAAGCATTTATGGAATATACAGAAGGGTACAGAGAAGACCCACAACAACATTTATCTAAGACGTTTGATGTTGAACATGATGAATTGGTTATCGTTAAGGATATTGAATTTAACTCAATGTGTGAACATCACTTCGCACCGTTTTATGGTAGAGTTCACATCGGCTATATCCCTAGTAAAAAAGTAACAGGGTTAAGTAAGTTCGGGCGTATGGTAGACGGCTTTGCTAAACGTTTCCAAGTACAAGAACATTTAACAACACAAATTGCTAACGCTATTGATAACGAACTAGACCCACAAGCAGTTATGGTAGTTGTTGAAGCGCAACACATGTGCATGTGTGGTCGTGGTATTAAGAAATCAACTTCATCAACGACAACAAGTGCCGTTCGTGGAGAATTTAAAGATAGCGCACAATTGCGAAATGAATTTCTGTCGCTGATAAGTAGATAGGTGGTGTAAAAATGGCTAAACGTAGACAGCGCATTACTAACTATAAAGAATGGTTATCAGACGAAAAGTTAAATCAAATTAAGTCGTGGAAAGGCGAGGGCATTTCTCACGAAGAATTAGCAAATCGTATTGGCATCAATCGCACTACACTATATTCGTGGATACAACGTTGTCCGGAAATAGAAGACGCGATCAAACAAGGACAACAACGCACAGTGCAATATATTGAAAATGCACTGATGAAAAAGATTAATGGTTATACGTTACGTGATACTAAACGATACAAAACAACTGACAAAGACGGCAACATAGTTGAACGCATTGAAGTTACTGAAAAAGAAGTTGGACCAGATACATCAGCGATCATTTACGCGCTTAAAGTTAAAGACCCAGACCGTTGGAACGAAAAAATACGCATGGAACATAGTGGTCGTGTAGATAGTACCGTCAATCATTATGCTAACCTTTCAGAAGATGAACTGAAAAAGTTGGCAGGCTATGACTAACATTCCTAATGAAGTTAAAGAGAGGGCTGCTATCGAATTAGCGCGTAAGCATTATAGTTATTACTTGCGTCTAGTACATCATGGCAACTATGAACCTTTAGCACATACTGAATTGATCGCTAGTGAGTTACAACGTATTGTAGACGGCGAACAACGTCATATCATTATTGAAATGCCACCACGACATGGTAAGTCACTCACAGTTACAGAAACGTTTCCGTCGTACTTTGTGGGTAAACACCCTAATAAAAAAGTAATTGTTGCAGCATACGGCGACGGTTTAGCACGTCACTTTGGGCGTTTAAATCGTAATAAATTTATCGAATATGCGCCTAAAGTGTTTAACGTTGAGATTGCTAACGACAACGGCAGCGTGGCTGACTGGAGTGTCTTGGATAATAACGGCGGAATGATAAGCACAGGTATTGGGGGATCAATCACTGGTAAAGGTGCTGACTGTTTGCCAGAAGGTACTTTAATTGATACTGAAAAGGGTCTAATTGATATTAAAGAATTGCACGAAATGAAAGATAAACCAAAAGTATTGTCACTGTCGCATTTATCTAACAAATTGTCTTATAATGTTATAAAAGCAAGTAGGGAGATAAAGGCGAATGAAAAAACAACAATCAAAACAGAAAGTGGGAATACACTTATCTCAACTCCAGACCACAGGCATTATGAGTTTGGACGAGGATACAAAGAGGCAAAAGATTTCAAACAAGGCGACTACCTCACGAAAAAACAAAACATGCGTGAATTGTGGTCAGCAGAAAAGTGGACGCGGTACACTATGCAAAACATGTTATCAGCAAAAACGTGGCAGTTACGTTTCACTTTCTTGCGACAATTGTGGGAATGCTTTTACGAAAAAGAAATACGAGTACGACAAAAAGATACGAAATGGTGGAACTTACTTCTATTGCAGCAAAAGTTGTTCTCAAAAACACCAAAGCTATCTATCGCGAAAAAAATGTATAGTATGCAATCAACCAGTACCCAAAAGAACGATGAAGTATTGTTCACAAGAGTGCAAGCAAAGCGTCAAAAAGAAACAGAAATTGCAATGCCCAAATTGCGACAAAGCATTTTACCCAACATCAGCAAGAACAGTTTATTGTTCGAGGGAATGTGCAGACAAAGCACACAGCAAACGCATGAGAGGAAAAAACAATTCACGTTACAAAAATGGCATGAGTTATGCAAAATGGTTTTCAGAAATGCGTCCTTTAATTTTAGAACGCGACAAAAACAAATGTGCAGTATGCGAAACACAAAACCAAATTCAGAAAGACAATCGATCGAATTTGCACATACACCATATAGACGAAAACCCTTCAAACAACTATGCAACGAATTTAATAACGTTATGCAACAGTTGCCATATAACGCACCACAAATCGAACGTGACGCCGTTCAGTCAGTTACAACAACTAGCGAACGACCGTACAGCGTCTATGACATACAAGTGGAAAGAGATTGTAATTTCTTTGCAAACGATATACTCGTCCACAACTGTCTGATTATAGATGACCCTATTAAAAACGCACAAGACGCACAATCTAAAACAATGCGTGAACGTGTTTGGCAAGAGTGGGAAAGTACATTGTCAACACGTTTACATAAAGGCGCCAGTGTCATAGTTATTATGACACGTTGGCATGAAGATGACTTTGTAGGTCGTTTATTAGAAAACAGTCCTTTTAAATGGGAACGGTTAAGGTTGCCAGCTATCGCGGAAGATGAAAACGATATATTAGGTCGTAATTTAGGCGAACCGTTATCACGTGAATTAGGCTTTGACGAACATTGGGCTGAAAGTAAGAAAATCGAAGTAGGTTCAAGAACGTGGGCGTCACTGTATCAACAAAGACCAGCACCAGAACAGGGTAGCATATTCAAACGTGAGTGGTTACAGTTTGTCGATTATGTTCCAACAAGATATGATGACATGTTGATTAGTTGGGATATGACATTCAAAGACAGTAACGCAAGTGACTATGTTGTCGGACAAGTTTGGTTGAAAGATAAAGCTAACTATTATTGCATTGAACAAGTGAGAGGACAAATGGACTTCACTCAAAGTATGCAAGCAGTAATCAATCTAAAGAATAAATACCCGCGTTGTAGACGTATATTGATCGAGGACAAAGCAAACGGTCCAGCAATTATAAATACGCTTAAAAACAGGATAAGTGGTATTATTCCTATTACGCCTAAAGAAAGTAAAGAGGCAAGAGCGTTTTCTGTTACGCCATTATTCGAGGCTGGTAACGTATTCTTTCATAGAAATATTAGAGAATTGTCAGATATGGTTGAGGAGATCGTAGGCTTTCCAGCAGCAAGCCATGACGATACGGTGGACGCAACAACACAAGCATTAAATTACTTCCAACAACAACCGCAAGCACAAGTTATGGGCGTCAATATTTGGTAACAAAGCCGTACCTAAATAACAGGTACGGTTATTTTTATTTAATAACTATCACATAATGTTAGTATGATTTAAAATGTAACTATAAAATAAATGGAGGTTAGAAGATGAACAATAACAATATAGCAAAGTATCGCCTTAACAATTACGATTGGCAAACCTTTGGTAAAGACGTCATTGTAGATATTCACGGCGATATGTATTATTACAGAAACTTATATGAAGGCAATCATCACGAAATATTCCCACGCGCTATTAATTTAATTAATCGTGGAGAAATTGTTGATGTTTACGCTGACGATAAAATAAACAGCCCTAAAAACGTACGCACACCTTACATCATGTTAAACGTATCGAAGATAATAGTAGATGTGCCTAGCATGTTTGTATCAAGATCAATCGGACAGGTTAAAACAAATCACACAGTTAACAGTATCGGACAAGAAGAAATGAAAGGTAAAGAGAACAACACAGACAACGCACAAGCAAACGAAAACAATTTCGAGACTAATAATACAGATGATGAAACAAACGTCGAAAACAGTACGCAAAAAAACGGAGAAAGTGATTTATTTGAAACAACAGATACAAACGACTTCAATTCAGTAGCACAAGACCCGCAACAAGCAACGATCGACCAAATCATTCAAAATAGTAAATTAAATCACTATATGAATATTACACAGTTACAAGTAGACGGTGGTATCGTTGCAGTACCTAGTATGCGTAACGATCAAATATCAATCGACATCAAAGAACGAAATGTGTACTATCCGCACGATGACGACATGGGCGTTGACCTAGTGTATGAATTACCACAAACCGTTGAAGAAGAAATAAACAAGATTAGTTATGTGCATGTATACACTGAAAGACAAAACGGACAAAGTGTAACAACATATCACAGACTTTATTCACGTAACAAAAACAATGAAATGGAGTTAGTTATCGAGCCAGCTATCATTGAAGATAAATTACGTTTAGGCGAACGATTTAATAATGGCGTGCTTGAGAAAACATTTGCAGGGCGTCAGCGCTTATTCGTTTGTTACTTACCAAATAACCCTACATTCATGAATGAGTTAGGTAACAGTACGTTAAAAGGCTTAGACGGTAAACAAGAAGAGGTTAACTGGACGCTTACACGTACAGCACAAACATTTGAACGTAACGGCAAGCCACGCATTTCAATTCCTAAAGGTACAATGAACACATTAAAACAAATAGCAGCTGACACATACGGTAACGAAAACCAAATCAATCACGAATTATTAGAAGTTACCGAAATAGACGAAGTGACTGGTAAATCTATGGAAATACATCAAATTGACACAACTAAAATTGGCGACATGACTTATGTTAAAGAAATTGTACGTGCTATGTTGGCGGAAACACAAACGTCAGAGAATGCAGTCGAATTAGTTAAACGTGACACAGCTAATTCGCAGTCTGGTACAGCTAAATTCTATGACTTGATCGTGTCTATTATTAAATCTGAACGTATTAGAAACGAATATGTTGAGTTCTTGAAAGACATTATTGAAAGTGCATTGTGGTTCGCTAATAAAAAAGATAGCAGCGTTATTATTGAACGCCCTAATATCATGCTTAAAGACATGTTGCCACAACCTAAACAAGAATTATCTACTGACAATATCGCTAAATATAATGCTAAAGTACAATCGCTTGAAGAAACAGTACGCGCCAACAACCCGGACAAATCAGAAGAATGGGTACAAGAAGAAATACAACGTATTGAAGA
Organism: Staphylococcus sp. GDX7P312P; assembly: GCF_008385775.1. Taxonomy (NCBI): domain Bacteria; kingdom Bacillati; phylum Bacillota; class Bacilli; order Caryophanales; family Staphylococcaceae; genus Staphylococcus; species Staphylococcus sp. GDX7P312P. The sequence continues at coordinate 51,594 of NZ_VUKI01000002.1, forward strand.
TGAAAAGAGTAGCACTGACAGTTTGTCACTAACTAATGGCGCTATGAACTTACAACAATTTATGAATAACAGAGATGAAAATGGCGACCCTATCCAAGAAGAAACAGACGGCGAAGAAACAGACAACGAAGATATAAACAGTGATGAAGAATAAAGGAGTGTAGCGAATGGCACTAACACAAGAACAGCTAGACGCTATTGTCCGATATGCTACTGAACAAATAACACAAGTCATTGAAGAAACAAACATATATGACGAGAAGAACACTCAAAGAATGTATTTAGCCATTCAACAAATATATGATGAATTAGGCGCAGTATCTACTGAACAAATACCAGAGATGTTACAAAGTGCATACGTTGATGGTTTGCAACACGCGATCGAGCAATTAGGTAGGTTAGGTATTGGCATGTTAACGTCTAATGAAACGATCGGCAATATTATACAAGCGCCGTTACATGTTGAGGCGATTAGTAATATCATTAGCGATACATTAAGCGACTTGAAAGCAGCTTATAGAACAGCTAACAACTATTCTATTAAACACGTACAAAACGCAATTGATGATGTTAAACAAGAGATTGCTAACGGCATGATCGTTGGCATGACTGACAAACAAATTGCACAACGTGTGGGTAAAAAGTTTAGTGAAAAAGGAATGACGGCATTTGTTACTAAAGACGGTAAGCACTTGCCGTTAGACTTTTACGCTAATACAGTGGTTAAAACTAAAATACAGACAGCCACTAATCATGCACACCTTAACCGTTATGCTGATTTGGAGGTTGGATATATAACTGTTACAGGCAACGTACCAACGTGTCATGAGTGTGCCAGATACCGCGACATTGTATTTAGTACAAAACCAGGCGACCCTGACTTTCCATATATCAATTTATTTACGACATTTCCTAAACACCCTCATTGTCGTTGTAATTTTAAACCTTATATTAAGAAGTTTAAAAGTGATGAACAGCTACAAAAAGATAAAGACAGAGCAAAACAATTCGACCCAAACAAAGATCCACGAACTGAAAACGAAAAGAAACGATATGACGCAGAACAAAAAGCGAAACAAAAAGCACGTCGCAAACGTTTAGCGTTTAACCGTATGCAAGCCAAATTAGGCAAAGACGGTCCACAATCATTTAATGAATTTAAGAATGCTAGCAAGTGGCAATATCACAAGTGGGTAGCACAAATGAATAAAATGTACGACCCACACCAAAAACCTTATGTGCCGTCTAAAAAAGAAGATACTAATTTTAAAGATAATAACAATTCAAACGACAATCGTGTTAAAATAAATATTGACACAAACGGAGATTATTTAACCGTTCAAAATAGATACACCGAAGAAATTATGAAACATATGACCGAAGATGAAAAAGGTATAATAAACGCTTATACATCTGATTATTATTACGATATAAATAAATATTTACTTGATAAACGTAAGGGAATTGATGAAGGTTGGCACGTAGATGTCAAAGATGACGCGTACAAGATTGACGATGTGTTTAATAAATACAATGTACGCACGTTAAAAGACGCAACGTTATATCGTGGTATAAGTGATGAGGAATTGAAATATATTTTAACTAACTTCAAACAACAAGACGGAGACTTTATTTATACGACTGAAACATATAAAAGTACGTCTATTGACGAAAGTCAGACAGACTTTTTCAATACGATAAATAAAGTAGAGTACCATTTGCCTAAAGGTGCAAAAGCTATGAGTTTAGTACCTTTATCAAATATACCGGAAGAAAAAGAAATACTTTTAAATATAAATCAAACGTTTAAATTAGTTAGTTTCGATAAAGACACTAGAAGATTAGTATTAGAATGGATAGGAGATAAATAAAAATGAGAAAACAAAAATCTATGAAAGAGCGTTACGAACTAGACAAACAAATGTACAAAGAAATAGAAGATAAAAACGATAATAGAACGATCGAACAAGTGGCAGAAGATTTTTCTGAAAAACTAAAAAAACTAAAAAAGGTAAGAAACGATAAAAAGTGACACATAAAGACTTAATATGACGCTAAAATAACGTTATGCGTGACAGTGTTTGTGTTTTGTAACGCGTTCCGTTATAATGTGTGCATACTCATTTATACGTTTCGTGTTAAACAGATCGCAAACTCGCAGCTAGTCCTAATAAAAAGGGCTAGCTTTTTTGTTTGCTTTGGAACGTTGAATGATATTCGTATGTCTGGCGTTAACAGACGATCCTATCGGTGTCGAACATCGTTAACAAAACGTAAGGAGAGATTAATATATGGCATTTTCAAGAGATGAATTAAAAGAGATCGGTATATCAGATGAACACGTTGATAGTGTGATGTCGCTTTATGGCAAGAATGTTCAAAGTTTAAAAGACGAAATTGAAAGTCATAAACAAGAAAAGAACCAATTCAAACAAGAAGTGAAATCATATAAAGAACGTGTTAACGAACAAAACGAACAACTTGATGAATTAAAGGTTAAAGCTAGTAAAGGCGAAAATCTTGAAGAACAAATCAACGCGTTACAACAAGCTAACAAAGACAAAGACGCTGAACATGAAAAAGAAATGAACGAGGTTAAATTGCGATATGAGATCGACAATGAACTTAACAGAGCAGGCGCCAAAAATACATTGGCAGTCATGGCGTTAATCAACCGCGACAACATTACTTATGACAGCGAAAAAGGTTTGCGTGGCTTGAGTGAACAACTAGAAGATATTAAGCAATCTGATAGTTACTTGTTTAAATCTGATAATAACGACAACGATAATTCAAGCAGTGCCAATGGCTCAAATAATGGTAGTAGTGACTTTGGTTACAATGCTGGCAATGGCAAAGGTAACAAAGGTGGAGAGGCTGACGCTAACGCGTTAGGCGAAGAATACTATGAACGATTATTTGGAAAAAATAAACAATAAGGAGGAAATATAAATGTCTTTAAAACCTAAAGTAATTAATGAGTTTAACATGACGCCAGAGTTTTTACGTGACGCTAAAAACGTTGAATATACAGTAGGCAACCCAGTATTAGACGCGTCTAAGTTTTCTGAACCTACACCAGTCAAAGCGGGTACAGCAATCTCACGTAATGACGAAACTGGTTTATATGAATTAGTTACTGGTAGCACTTCAAACATTGTTGCTGGCGTGTTAACAGCGAATGACGTTGTTGTATACCCAAAAGAAAACGAAGAAGTATCAGCTATCCGTAAAGCGTCAGTTAGACCCGAACGTATTCACGGCGTTACAGACGCATTCAAAGACGCGACTAAAGGTCGTATCGTTTATGACATTTAATTTTATTTAAAAGGAGGAACAATTGAATGGTATTAGAAGATAAGGCTTTCCAAAAAGCTACCTTACAAGCATTCATCAACAGAGGCGACGCTGATCGCGACGTATCAGTTTATCCGTTAGCTCAAGCGTTCCCTATTGAACAAGTTGAAAGCATTGAAAATGTTTACAACATTATCGAAACACAATTAAACGTAGCAGCGTCAATCACTGGTTTTAATTCTGGTTCTCCAATCAGAAATAAAGGTCAAGGCAAACAAGCAATGGCTAAATTGACTAAAATTCAAGACGCTTATTTCTTAGACGAAAACGACTTAATTCGTTTTAACAACCCACGTTCACAAGACGAATTGACACAAATCGTCAACCAAACATTAATCAACACTAACAATTTAAGTGAAGGCGTTGAAAAAACGAAAGAGTTCTTGCGTGCGCAAATGGCTTACACAGGTAAGTTTGAATATAACGACCCACGTACTGAAACACATATCTCATTTGAATTAGATAGACCTAAAGAAAATGATTTAGTATCAACTACTGAATGGGGTACAGAAGACGCTACTCCTATTACTGATTTATTACTTGCTATTGAGCAATACCAAAAAACAAACGGTAATACTAAACCGGAAGTAATCAACATGAACAGCAAGACACTTGCTAAATTCAAACGTTCTGGACAAATCAAAACAGAATTATATGGCGATAGCCGTTCTCCACGTTTAGTACGTGATAGCGACTTCAACCAATTACTTAATGAGTTTGGTGTTCCAGCTATTCAAGTAGACGATAGCGAAACAGCTATTGAACAATTAGACGGTACTAATAAAGTCTATAAACATTTACCAGACGGACGTGTTGTATTACGTGCAGCAGTGTTAGGTAAAACGTTAAGTGGTCCAAGTGTTGAAAATAACTATGGCAAAGGCAAGTTTGTTGAGGCAGTTATTTCACAAGATCCACACACTGAAAAAACGATCGTTGGAGAAGTAGCATTACCAGTTACACAAAACATCAATGGAACAGTGTTCTTAGATGTTGTAAGTGGCGAAGATACTCCAACAGTTAACCCAGCAGAAACGCCAGAACAATAAGGGGGGTTGTAAGTATGAGTGAATATATAGCGAAAGCTAATATTTTGTTTGACGGTGCAGTTTATTTCACTGGCGAAACGTTACATTTAACTGACGCAGACGCTAGTAGAATTAAACGTTACATTGAACCGATCAACAAGAAAACTAAACAACCTCAACCACAACCAACCAAAGTTGATTATAACGAACTAACTACAAGCGAGTTAAAAAAATTAGTTGAAGAACGCAATCTTGATGTAGTAGCAACAGGTAAAAACGGTTCGCCTATTAAAGCCGATTATGTCAAAGCGTTAGAACAATCTGACGAATAGGACTGATTAAATGAAGATTGAAGATGTATTGAACTATCTCGATTTAATACCAACGCCACAATCATATGAAAATATGGATATAGATACGGCTAAAAAACACGTATTCAATGCACAAGAAGAAGTTAACGACATCTTAATCAAATACCCTACCGTTGATATAAGTCCTCGTATGGTTGCGCTACAAACGATATACAACCTAGAAGGCGAAGAAGAAGGTACGGCTATGATGAGACGTCAAGGCATTACTGACTACACTGTCAAAGATGTTAAAGCAGTGCTTGATAAAGACGTGATTAGTCCAAGCGTATTTGCGATTATAGAGGCGTTAGCTGAACAACAAGTCAACAATAATTTAAGGGTAGGTCGTTTGATATAAAACCAGCTATGAAACAGCGTTTAACATTAAGCGTTCCGAAACTAGACACTAACGGCAAAGTTATGCGTGATAAATACAGTAAACCCTTAACGACAACGCAAGACTTTAAATGCCGTACTCGTGTTCATGGCGAAGAACGACAAAGCAATCAGTTGCGTATAGACGACGCTCGAGATGAAATTGATGTAATGCCTAATGTTCCAGTAGATGAAGGCTTAGAAGTTGAATACACAACAATAAGTGGCAAAGTTAAAAAAGGGACGATCAAAGCAATAGCTGAAACGCCTAATTTAACTGGAAGTAAAATCTACTTTAGGACTTTGATTATTAATGGCTAGACGAAATATAGACATTGATACAAAACAAGTAAAGGCTTTGCAATTGGATATGGGCGGTCGTCAAAAACAATTGGCTACTAATGTTAAACGTGCAGCTAATGAGGTTTTATTAAACGCAGAGAGTGACGCAAAATCACTTTCTCCTAGAGATAAAGGTCGACTTGAAAACAGTATAAATGCCTCAAGAGCAACATACACTGACGGATATGTATCTGGCGTTGTAGGTTCTAATCTTGTTTATGCGTTGCGCAGACATGAAGAACAAGAACGTAAAGGTACTTATCACAAGTATGAAAACGGCGTTAAATATGCTGATTACTATATCAATGGGCGCGGCGAAGTTACACGAGCCAAACCGGAAGTAAGCGGTTATGTACCCGGCAGAAAATATCTCTCAAACGCTTGTGAAATCAATAAAGATAACTGGCGTAATAACATTGGAGATGCAATAGCTGACACATATAGGGGGTTAGGTAAATGATTGAATATAACATTATGCAATTACTACAAAACAATGACCCTTTTGAAATGTTGTTCAGCATTAATTACACGACAGAAAAAGATAATGTCGTGACTGTTTATTCTGTTCCGAGTAATGCGCCTAGTATATATGAGGGCGTTGTTTCCGAAGATAGTTTTCAAATCGTCGTTAAATCATCAGACTTTGATAAGGCAACCGAAATTGCTTATGACATTCAAGAAACGTTGCATAAGTTACAAAATGTGGTTATGCAAATTCAACTAAAAACTAAAACAATTCCCGTAAGAGTTTTCTTTATACGATCATTACACGAGCCAGCTTTGTTAGGCGTTAACGATGATGACGTAATGGAATATTCACTCAATTTCAGAGCGCAACTCAAACGGATAACGGACGCGTAATTATTACGCGTCTTTTTTATATACACATAAGGAGGAAAAGCAATGAAATTCAATCAAGTTGCACCATTTACAGTTGAGGCTGGTCGCATGAAAGAGAAAGCAAATGCTTTTAAACCTAACATGCCTAAACGCCCAGACTTAGCATATAAATTAAATCTACAACATTTCGCACAAGCGACACGTTCTGGCGAAGATGAAATCATGTTCGGCTTAGCTGATATTATTATCGGTAGTGGCGACGACATTATCAAATTCGACGGTAAGAACGGAGACAAAGACAGTTATCTACAAGTTGAGGGTGGTTCAGTTAAGTTTGAACCTACACTAGAAGATATTAAATTCGCTGACTATGGGGATAACCCGTACGACCAACGTGTTATTGGTTACGAAGTAACTATTACAGTAGTAGCAGGTCAAGAAACAATTGACACACTTAAATTAGCGATTGCTGGTACACAAGACGTTAAAGACGGCGAAAAAGTGACAGGCGTTACAGACGCACCATTAGGCGCGTCAAACCGTGCGCGTGCTAAATCAATGCGTATTCACCCACGTTTCGCTGGTAACGATCATTCACGTGACATCAACTTATACAAAGTAGCGACTAACTCTGACGTAGAACGAGCTTTTGCAAACGAGCAAGGTTCATTCGAAATGGAGTTCGTAGCATATGCGCGTGACAACGCTGACGCTAACAAACCAGGCAACTATTTCTTCACAGGCGAACACGATCCTAACAACGTACTTCCGTCTTATGAAGAATTAGTTGGTGGCGAAAGCGATCAAGCAACTATGGGCGAATTATCTGGTAGCGGTCAATCATTACCAGAAACAGACGGAACTGACTAAACAAACGTCTAAAATACGCTTATTTAACACACAGCTAACGCACACGAAACGACAATTCATTTTAGGATAAATAATACCTAGAATGTATATCGTGTCTGTGCGTTGCTTTAAATAACTTTTTATTTAAAACGACATTCGAGGTATTAAATATATCTCCTTCAACCTTTTATTTTAGGAAACAAACACATCAGAATACCCAACAACTAGGCGACTTAAAAGGTCGCCTTTTTTTATTGCAATAAATAACCATGATTAAAAAATATTAAATGAAAAAGGAGTTACTCAATTATGACTAACACAATCAATATCAAATCAATTCAAGAAAATCGCGACGGATCAATCGAAGTATTAAATCAATCAACAGAGGTAGCAATTAAACCTATCCGACCAGTACAATTCGGCAAGTTAACAAAAGTAGTGAACGCAACTATCAAAGACTTACAAAAAAATGAAGATTTCAAGAAAACAGTTCAAAACTTATTTGGAGAATACGCAGACGGTTTCACTTTAGTTGATTTAATTCGTAGTGAAGACTTCAACGTTTTCAACATTTTAGACGCAGTAGGTTTCTTATTAGAAGAAACGCCAGAACGTGTATTTGAAATTGTTTCAATTATGTCTGGTATTGATAGAACATTTGTTGAAAATCAAGACATGGATACGTTCTTTGACTTAGTTGAAAAAGTGATCGAAGTTAACGACATCGAAAAAATTGTTAAACGTATTCAACGCTTATCTTCACAAATGGGAAAGGCGTTCAATTTCCTAATTCCTCAAACGGACGAACAACAACCGAAAGCAGTGAACAACAAGTAACATCTTTAGAGATTGAAGATGTGCTTGTATATAAACTTGCACCGGTACTTGGCGGACGACGTGAAGTATTAGAAACCCCTTTTGTTGATTGTTTAGGTTATTTGATAGCCGAGTTTGAAAAAGACGAACAAAAAGCAAACGAAGAGGCACAACGCTTATATCTAAACCACATTTCAAGAATGTTATCTAAACGAGAAAGTAAAGAGGCACAAAAACAGAATGAAAAGTTCATGAAGCAGATCAGTCCAAACAACACGAAAACATCAAACGCGCCTAAACAACACAGAATGGTTGGTAACAAAAAACTTGAATGGGACAGTTTAGACAAATTAAAAGCGTTAGAAAACCGATAAGAAAGGGGGAAACGCAATGGCAGAAGTTAACAAAGTCGAGGTTGGCTTTGGCGCTAACGTCCGCGACTTCAATCGCGGTGTAGATAAAATGCAACGTAAGTTAGCCGAGTTCGAGGCGCAAGCTGATAAGAACACAGCTAACGTGAACAAACGTTTTGACTTAATGAGTGGGTCGTTAGGTAAAGTTGAAAAGCAATTAGGCGGCTTTGGCGATAATGTCGATTTATCACACTTACAAGATAAGTTACAGGTTGCTCAAAAAGAATTTACGGAAACTGGAAAAGTTAGTGAAGATAGTTTTCTCAAATTAGAAACAGCGATCAATAGTGTTGATTTTTCTCAACTAGACGCTAAAGCTACAAAGTCAATTCAACATATTAATAATGACTTTGGTAAATTAAGTAAGCAGTTAGATAAAGCTAAAAACTTCCGTTTCGCTGAAGAAATGCCGGAAGATATTAGACGTGTTGCATTTGAGTTCTCAAAGCTACAAAATGACATGAAAAAAAACGAATTGTCATTTAGACAATTACGTCAAAGCATGAGTACCAAAGACTTTGAAAACTATAAAAAGGCTATTATTAGTGTACGTGGTTCAATGTCAGCGTTTGAAAAAGAAATTAGAGATACAGGAACAGTATCAAGTAAAACGTTTTATGACTTGAATAACAGTGTTAAGCAAGTAGACTTTGGTATGTTACCTAAACAAAGTTTCAAAGCGTTTAACAGCGTAAGAACACATATTAAAAGTGTTGAAACAGAGTTTAACCGAATGAATACAAGCATGACGCGTACACAAAACAGATTTAATATATTTAGAAATGTTCTAAATAAAGGTGCTAGCGGTTTAAAAACACGGTTTAACGATACAATAAACACATTTAACCGTTGGGGTACTGTATTCCGAAACATGCAAGAAGTAGGCGAGCATTTCTTTGGTGGCGTCTTGATACCAATGTTAAGTAACTTAGTACCAGTAGCCGGTACAGCTACAACAAGCATTATGGGAATTGCTAACGGACTAATGTCTGTTGGCGGCGCAGCAGTCGGTTTAGGTGGCGCTTACGGAATTGCATTAGGTGCTATTAAAGCATTTAGCGCACAGGGTTCTTATGCCTTACAAATGCTAGAGGACGGTACATTAAGAAGTACAGCTGAGGTTAGACGATACCAACAATCATTAGACGCTTTAAAAGGTAGTTGGGAAGGTTTAATAGCACAAAATCAAAGCGCTATATTTAATACTATGACAAATGGTATTAATGCAGCACGTTTTGCTTTAGGTACATTAAACCCGTTTTTAACTAAAACAGCTAGTTTGATCGAAAACGCTAGTGGCAAAATGCTAAATTGGTTAAGAACATCAAACAATGCTAAAGGCGTATTTAATATGCTTAACACTACCGGCGTTTCATCATTCAGAAATGTATTAAATGCTGGTGGAATGTTTGGCGACGGACTTGCAGCTATAATCAGACAATTAGGTCCATTAATTAGTTATATGTCTAACGGACTTGAAAACATGGCTAGACGTTTCCAAACATTTGCAAATAGTAAACAAGCGCAACAAGGTATTGCTGATTTTACAAACTACACCAAAGCAAATTTACCGATTGTCGGTAGCATATTTGGAAATACATTTAGAGGTATTTTCAACTTATTCAGAGCGTTTAGCGGACAAACTACTTGGGCGATGAAAGGTCTAGACGGTTTAACAGCGAAATTCGAAAACTGGAGTGCCAACCTTTCAAAAACGCAAGGCTTTAAAGACTTTATTAAATTCACAAGAGATAACGCACCAGTAGCCGGTAAATTCATCGGAAACTTGTTCGATGTCATTGTTGAGTTAGTAAAAGCCTTAGCGCCTATAAGTGCCGTTGTTTTAAGATATACGACAGCTTTCTTAGGCTGGACGGCAGCAATGATGAAAGCGCACCCGTGGATAGGTAAAGTTGTAGCAGCTTTATTATTATTTGGTGGCGCACTTAAAACAATGACCTTTATCGGAATATTTATAAATAATATTCTTGGCTTGCGTCGTGCATTAGTGTTATTAGTTGGTGCGCAAAAATTAGCTTCATTTGCTGGTGGTATCTTTACAGCGTCAGCAGTTAAACAAAATGGCATAATCAAGACGTTAAAACTTGCTTATACCGGTTTAGTTACTAAAATTAAGTCATTTGATTTAGCACAAAAAATGGCGGCATTAAGAACTAAAATGCTTAATGCTTATATCGTTGTTCAAAACGGTATAATGCGCGCGTCTCGAAATGTTTGGACAGCGTTGCGTACACGTATTGCCGCAGTTATAATCGCGACTAGAATTCACATGTCTACATTGAAAGCGTCAATCTTAACATCAAGAGCGTGGACTTTAGCAAGCAAAGCAGCAGCAGCAGCCACTAAAGGTTTAGGCATGGCGTTACGATTTATGACTGGTCCAGTTGGTATCATCATCACTATTATTGGTGCATTAGTTGCGGTAGTTATTCACTTATGGAAAACAAACGCAACATTCAGAAATGGTGTAATAAGTATCTGGAACAGTATCAAGTCAGCAGCGTTGTCGATATTCGGTTCTATTGGTTCGTTCTTAAAAGGTGTTTGGAATGGTATAGCACAAGCATGGACAGCTAGTTGGAACTATATTAAAGCAGCAGCGTCGATTGCTTGGAATGGTATTAAATTTGCTATTCAACACCCTATTCAAGCGCTAAAATTAGCACTTCAAACAATTTGGAATGCCATTAAATTAAGCGCTACATTATCATGGAACGCCATTAAAGCAGCCGTTATGTTCATAATTAGGTCTTGGCTAACTGGAGTTAAATTCTACTTCGGTTTATGGAAAACAGTCATTACAGCCGTATGGAATGCGATCAAGTTTATTTCAGTTACAGCTTGGAACGGCATTAAAAATGCAGTCATGTTTATCATTAGAGGCTGGCTTGCTAGCGTTAGATTGTCATTAAATATGTGGAAGGCAGTATTTACAGCAGTATGGAATGCGATCAAGTTTGTTTCAATCACTGTTTGGACTTCTATTAAAAATTCAGTCTTATTTATTGTACGAAGTTTAATCAATGGAATTAAGTTTGTAGTAACTGGCTTGCGAACTTTCTTTGTTACAACTTGGACTTTCATCAAAACAATTTCAATAACACTATGGAACGCTATTAAAAACGCCGTTGTCAATTCGGCTAGACGATTAGTAAATGGCGTTAAACTTGTTGTTGGCGCGCTAAAAACTTGGTTCGTAAATACATGGAACTATATCAAGACAAGAACAGTTGCAATCGTTAACTTAATTAGAACATTAGTTGTATTAGCATTCCGTAAATTGTCTAACGGTGTACGTCTTGTCATAAGCACACTTAAAAACTGGCTAATCAAAACGTGGACGTTTATTAAGAATAGAATTGTTGCTATTGCTAGACTAATTTGGACTGGCGTTAAACTTGCGTTTACTAAATTAAGTGCAAGCATACGATCAATAACAACAGCTTTAAGAAACTGGCTAATCAAAGCGTGGAACTACATTAAAACAAAAGTAGTTAACGCCGTAAGAATTATGGTTAAAAGTGTAATCAGTTTCTTTAGCAAGTTATCTAAAAACATTAGAAGTATTACAACAGCGTTAAGAAACTGGATCGTTAAAGCATGGAATTACATCAAGAATAAGATTGTGTCGATCGTAAAAGGTATTTGGAAAACTGTTACAAGTTACTTTAGAAAATTAAGTAACACGATTAAATCAATCAACAACAGTATTAAGAAATTCCTATACCGTGTATGGACGCAAATTAGAGATAAAGTTGTTTCACTTGCTAAATCAATGTGGAGTAAAGTTAAAGGCACATTCACAGCAATGAAAAATGGCGTGTCTAACTTAACTAGCAAGGCTAGAAATAGCGTTGTAAATCACTGGAAGAAAATGAAATCTAGTGTAACTGGCTTAGCTAGTAGCATGTGGAAGAAAGTTAAAGGCACGTTCTCAACTATGAGCGGTGGCATTAAAAACTATGCTGGTAAAATTAAAGGTCATATGAACGGCATGGTTAAAGGCGTCAAAACAGGTTTAAATAAACTTATTGAGGGCGTTAACTGGGTCGGAGATAAACTTGGTATGGGTAAACAAATGATTAAACCTATCAAGTTGTCTACTGGTACAGGTAACGCGAGACGTTATGTGTCTAATGGTAAAATTAATCAAGACACAATGGCAGTTGTAGGCGATAAAGGTCGCGGCAATGGTAAAGGTGGCTTCAGAAACGAGACAATCACTTATCCTAACGGCAAATCAATTATAACGCCTGACACTGACACACTCGCTTATTTACCTAAAGGCTCAACAGTACGCAGCGGCGCACAAACGCAAGCAGCTTTTAGTGAAGGTACTTTACCTAGATTTAGTTTAGGTTCGTTTGTAAGCGGCGCGAAAAACAAAGTATCTAACTTGTTAGGTGGAGGCAAGAAACCGGAGAAACACAAAAAAGGCGGCAATCTTGTCGGAGATGTTGTCGGTAAAGCAGCAGAAGGTACAAAAGCCTTAGCTGGTAAAGTAGTCGAAGGTGGTAAAGCAGTTGTAAGTGACGCGCTTGAAAAAGCCTCAAAAGGTAAAGACTGGTTAAAAGATAAAATCGGCGATGTCATGGACTGGATAGACAAGCCTGGTAAATTAGTTAACAAAGTCTTAGAAGGCTTTGGCGTTAACTTTGATTTCCTTAAAAAAGCTGAAATGCCGTTCAAACTAATGTCTGGAATGATGAAAAAAGTCAAAGACGCAGTTAAAAAACAATTCACAGAATGGTTCGACGAAATGGGCGGTGGCGAAGGTGGTTGGGTAGATATATCCAAAGGAATAAACTTCCCATTCAGTCCTAACGGTCACGCACCCGGCTATCCATTTGCCGGTCCACATATGGGCGTCGATTTAAACTACAAATATGACAAACTTTACTCAACTCACAGTGGTACAGCAACAGGTAAATCGGGCTGGAACGGTGGTTTCGGTAATAGTATGTGGATAGACGCAGCAAATGCAACGCGTATCATATACGGTCACATGAGCAAACTCGCGTTCAAAGGACCTAAAAAAGTACACCCTGGCTCATATCTTGGTGTATCAGGTAATACAGGGCGTTCATCAGGACCACACTTACACTATGAAATGCAGAAAAATGGTAAACCTATTGACCCTATGCCTTTCTTGAAAAAGCAATCAAAAGGCGGAGGTAAATCTGGTGGCTCACGTGCAGCAAGTAAATGGCGTCCGGAAATTATCAAAGCGTTAAAAGCTAATGGTTTACCAACAAGCAGTAACTATGTCAACGCATGGATAAGACAAGTACAAAGTGAAAGTGGCGGTAACGCTGGTGCCGTTCAAGGAAACATTGGGGATATAAATAACAGAACTGGTAATCTTGCAAGAGGTTTACTACAAGTAATCCCACCAACATTCGCCGCAAACAAACTACCGGGTCACGGCAACATCATGAATGGTTTAGATAACGCAATGGCAGCTATCAATTACGCTAAAAAACGTTATGGTAGAACAGGAATGTTGCAAGTTATCGGTCACGGTCACGGTTATAAAACTGGTGGCATAGTAAACAGTCAACAACTTGCTTGGTTAGCAGAGGGCGGTTTCAGTGAGAGTGTTATTTCACATGACCCAGCTAACAGAGTTAAGTCTAAAGCCATTTATGACCGTACAGGCGAAATGCTTGGCTTTAATGATGATACTGAAATCTTGTTACGTGTTGAACAACTACTTGCAGAACACAACTACCATGCACGTAACATTGATGAAAACACTAGACGTCAAGCTGATAAATCAAGCGTAATTCAAATGAACGGACGTGCCGTTGCCAAAGAAATTGCTGAAGATACAAATACGGAAATTAAACGTATCGAGGCACGTAAAACTAAATTTAGAAAAGGGGGAGGTAGATAAATGAGTAACTTTTCATTTAATGGTAAGCGTAAAAATTATTGCGATTATCTCGATTACACGTCCGCATGGGGACAAAATCGAGAAGTAGAAATTACTGATGTGAAAGGGCGCCCGGGTGGCGTCCTTACTTCTATTAATCAAAAACCTAGAGAGATAGAAATATCAGTATTAGTTGACGCTTACAACAGCACACAAACCCTAGAACAATTAGCAGATGATTTCGTGGACTGGTTATCTACTGACGAGCCAAAGCCACTTATATTTGATAGGGAACCGGACAAAATTTATTACGCTATTTTAGAAAGTCAAATTGACAAAGATTACTTTGTGACATTTGGTAAAGCAACCGTGAAATTCATTTGTCCTGATCCGTATAAATACGCATTAAAAGGTACAAAGAACACAGCAATATCAGATCAAGATACATTGGTTAATACTGGTACAGCAGACACACCTATTATCGTTACAGCAACAGCGTTAAAAAATTCAAGTTACTTCATGATTACAAAAGAAGATGAAGATTATTTCATGATTGGCGATGACGATTTAAACAAAGTAGTCAAAGATTATGAGCCTTCAATATTTAACGATGAAATGCGATCGTTCTTTAGTTGGACTAAAAAGACTAATGCAACTACCAATGATAATTACACAGGTGGTAGTGTAGGCGGTTCAATGGTTATGAGTTCGTCAAAAGACGCATTCATGTTAAACGAAGATACAATCACGTCTGACACAGGTTGGAATGGTGCAGAGTACACACATTCATTTGGTAAAAGTGTAAAAGACTTTAGTTCAACTGTAAAAATACACGTTAACCAAAAGAAAAAAGGTGCTACACATGCAACGCAGTATATTTACGATACTGACAATCGTGTTATTGCGTCGATCGGTTATAGTAACGCAAGAGCAAGTCAGAATATAGGTACAATATATGTCAGTGTGTACGACCAAAACGGCAATCAAAAAGTTATATACAGATATACAAACCCACCTAAATTTTACACTTGGGAACACATAGTCATATATATGCGTCTTAAACGCATTGGCGATACATTTTATATTAAGACATGGAAATATGAAGAAGTTGATTATCCTAAACGTGTAATTCCAGTTGATGTGTCTAACGCAACATGGCGTGACGCAGGTAATTTTTATCAACGACCAGTAAGTTCAGTTGGTATTTATTTAGCCAAAAATGGTAAGTCGTATCATATGCCTACAACGATATTAGGTTCATACAATCACGAAATATTACCTAAACCAAAAAATGCTCGCGACATGATTATTAAAAAAGGCGATATTATCAACATAGATATGCAAAATAAAACAGTAACAATCAACGAAGAACCAGCGTTAAATCTTAAAACATTCGGTAGTGATTTCTTTAATATTAATAAAGGTGTCACTGAATGTATTATCGAACCAGCAAATACTTTTGACACGACAATATACTGGCAAGATAGATACTTATAGAAAGGAGGCTAACGTTGAATGATACACATTTTAGATTTTAACGATAACATCATTGATTTTATCGATCGCGAAGACGGTGCTTTGTTATCAGCTAACTTAAAGCGTGATGTGGAAGAAAAGACAGAAACGTTTGATTTCACTATTTTAAGTGACCGCGCTGACAACTTGCGTGAACGTAATCGTGTCATCACACAAGATCATAACGGTATATACAGAGAATTTATAATTGTACACGTTGAAGATGATTACGACGGCACAACAGATGTTCAATGTAACGCGTCTTATTTAGAAGATTTAACAACATCTAAACCACTTCCACCACAAACTTTTGAAAAAATGACAACATCACAAGCGTTAACAAAAGCATTAGCTGATACAGGGTGGGAAGTGTCTGACGAAACAGAATATGGTGGTGTACGTTCTAAGTCTTGGACGTCATATAATAACCCTTACGAAGTCGTAAACATGTTAGAAACAGCGTACGAAATGGTATCAGATTATTACGTTGAATTAGGTAGTCATACAGTAGAACATCGTTATGTATCACTTAAAAAGCCTAACCCGTTATTTAATGGCAAAGAGATTACCAAAGGCAAAGACTTAACAGGGTTAACGCGTACAGTAGACACAAGCGAAGTTCGTACGGCATTGATTGCGCTAGGTCCAGAAGATGATAAAGGAAATCGTGAGACAGTTATCGTTAAAGATGACGAGGCACACGCTCAATTCGGTTTGCCGGGTCGTTATTTGTGGGACGTTTACGAGCCGGAAAGTGAAGATAGCAGCATGACAAAAGAACGTCTTACAACGTTAGCAACAACAGAATTAAATAAACGCAAACAACTTTCAGTGAGTTACGAAATATCAGCGCTAGATATTCATAGATATTATGATGATGTACGCGTTTCATTACGTGATATTGTTCGTGTAAAAGACAGAGATTTCAACCCGCCTTTATATGTAGAGGCGGAAGTCATTTCTTGTGAATATGACATGATCCTAGACGATACCGTTTTTAAATTCGGGAATGTAGTTGAATATGAAGAAACAACGTTAAGAGAAGAATTTAATCGTAGACTTGATGAAATTCGTAAAAAGTTAAACGATAATATTTCAAACGTGAATACAATCGTCAATGACGCGATCGAAGGCGAACTTGAATATTACGAACGTAAAATCATTAAATCTGATACAGTACCGGATAACCCAGTTGAAAATATGCTTTGGTACGATACTAGCAACCCTAATGTTGCAGTGCTTAAACGATACCACAACGGCGAATGGCGTAATGAAACAGCTAAAAACGTTGAACAATTAGGTGGAATGACACGTGAACAAGTGTTATATAACTCACTTACTAACACATTCCAAAACTTAAATATTCAACATTCTAAGTTGCTTGAAGAAGTTTATCAATTACTTAATAGCGAATATTTAGTTGATACTGATATTCGTAATGCAGTAAATAATGCAGTAAACAACACGACAAATATATACGATCAAATCAAAAGTAATTTAGACACTATGACTGGCGATACAGCAACAATAGGTAAATTAGTTGATACACAAGCGCTATTCCTTAAATATCGTGAGCGTCTACAAGATTTATATAAAGCTATGCGTAATGCACAAGTAGCGGTTGAAGATAGACTAGCATTGTTACAGTCACAATATACAGATGAGAAGTTTAACGATGCTATGGATAAAATAGCTCAATCGTTGCCTAACGGTCGTTGGGATAGTGAAAATAACCAACTTCTAGGCGACATACCTAGTCGTGAAGAATTAGCACAAATACAAAACACTATTATTCAATATATGGCACGTGAAATCGGCTCACTTAACGAGGCAATAGGTGAAGAAACAGATTATAAAATAAATATTGCTAAAAACGAAATAAGCGCGAGTATAAATAGCGTAGAACGTAAAATAGACGGTATTGAAGTCGGTGGAAGAAACTTATTTATACAAGACGCGTCATATTATAATGATGAAGCGTTATACGGTTATAGAAAAATTGCTGATACTAAAACTAAAAAAGTAATTACTATAAAAGAAAAAGATGATAACGTTGATATTTCTGGTATTTATTTTGGCTTATCTGTAAATGGTAAAGACAGTTCAAGTGGTTATCGTTGGGAAATTTACAATGGCGAATTGTTGCGCGAATTAGATAACAATAATTCTTTAGAAAACTATTACTACATTTCATATTTCCCTAATAAAGCTGAAACATTAGAGAAGTTATCTAAACGTTTTGATATTAAAATTGAAAACGGAACAGTACCAACAACTTATACATTAGCGCCAGAAGATTTACAAAGACAAATGCAACAAGCACAGAAAGACGCACAAGAAGCAGCACAAGCCTACGCAGACGCACAAGACGAATTAAAAGAAACAAAAATTAAGGCGTATGCAGACGATAAGATCACAGCAGAAGAAAAACGCGCAATAGCTGACGCAGAAAGTAAGTTAGAAATAGCAAAACAAGACGCACAGACAAAAGCAGACGCAGCGCAAGAAGCAGCACAAAGCTATGCACTAACACAAGCACGAACAGCAAAAACAGACGCGGAAGCAGCAGCTAAAGCATATGCTAAAGCACAAGATGAGTTGAAACAGACAGAAACGAAAGCATATGCAGACGGTATCGTGTCAGATGAAGAACAAAGGGCGATTTCCGACGCAATAGCGAAACGTGATGAAGCAAAATTATATGCAGATCAAAAAGCACAAGAGGCGCAAGAAGCAGCAAATCAAAACACTATTAATCAGCTAAAGCCTATTACAACAAGAGTAACGAGCAACGAAACTAATATATCTGAATTAGACAAAAAAATTAGTTTAATGGCTAAAAGTGAAGATGTAGCACAAAAATTAAGAGATGTTGATGGACGACTTACACCTTTAGAAACGGACGTAAAGAACAATAAAGCAACGCTTGATATTTTACCTACACAAATTGAAAGTAAAGTGTCTAAACAAGATTACACTTTGGATAAAGATAATATCGTTCAACGTTTAAATAACGCAGATAGTGAACGTATTCAATTATCAAATAAAATATCAGATAAAGTATCGCTAAGCGAATTAAATTATGGAATAGCAGATGCAAAACATTATGCAGATCAAAAAGTAACTTCAAACGATTATCGTTTAAGTCAAATGGAAACGTCAATCAGTCAAAACGGTAGAGAAATTCGACAAAGAGTTAGTCAACAAGATTTTAATGCTAGTCGAAAAACGCTATCTCAAGTTATTGCAGAAATATCAGCCACAACTAAAGGGATAAATTTAAGTTATGATGAAAACGGTAATATTCAATCTTACACAATGGATAAAAATGGTATTCAACTTAGAGGTGACAAGGTAGATATTACAGTCAATAAAGACTTCAACGTTATGGCAAGTAGAGTTGATAATAAAGTCGGTAAAGACGAGATCATCAACCGTTTAAATTTAAGTCCAGAAGGTTTAGACATTGACGTAAACAAAGTTGGTATACGTGGCGGCGACGGTACAAACTATATTAAAATAGCAAATAGCGGCTTTTTATCTTACGGCAACTTCAAACGTTCATGGGCTGGTGTAGAAGATACGGCTAAATTAGAATTAGGTATTAGTAACGGCCGCGTATTAATTAGAAATCAAAATACAGGCTATCGCTTATACTTAACTGAACGCGGTTTATCAACAATGATGGACGGTTTTTCCGAAGATACTTCAGGCACATTAGAATTTCATTCAACACGTTTTAATGATACGTCAAGAGGTATTACAATGCACTCAACATATGGTGCAGTTGCTATGTTATCTGAACAAAGTCGTGCTATTGTACGTTCTAATTTAACAGCCAATATAGAAAGTTATTCATATGGTGTATATATCAGACCTTATGTAAATACTAGACCCGGCATTAATGAATTTAACTTTTATGTCAAAAGTAATGATAATGCTGGAGATACTGACGGCGCCATTTTATTTGGCGAAGTGAGTGACGATAAAGGTTTGGCTGGTTCTGGCATTAGATTTAAAAAGAAAGGTTTACGTGGAGAAACTTCCGGAGATTACGAGCCTATGGTATATGCTACTGATAATACAGGAAGCGCAGGAACAGGAAGTTTCTATGCCAGAAAGTTCTATGGAGACTTCCAATCAAGAAGTGGTTATCTGTATTTAATGGCTAATGATCGTGTGAGAATAACTGATTATAAAGGCTATAACAACGGAAACCCTAATTACGCAGATTTACAATGTCAACACATTCAATCTAATACGATAAGAACAAATACAGGCAAAGACTTTTATATTGGTGTGTCGTCAAACGAATTACGTGTTACAAACAACTTGTTCTGGAATGGTGGAAATACTGGTTATAAACCAGTTAGAGCAAGTGATTACTTACCAGGTTCGTTGGAAAGATTTAAAAAAGATATTATTCAATGGGATGGCGATGCATTAAATGAAATAGCAAATAATATGACAACGTATGAATACAGATTAAAAGACGATGAAGATGACCGTAAAAAAAGAAAAGGTTTAGTTATTGGTGAAGGTTATAAAACACCAGAGGACTTTATAGACGGAGACGGTGTAAGTGTTTATAACATGATTACTTATAGCTTGAGAGCAATACAACAATTAAACGAAAAGATTGAAAAACTGGAGGGACAATTAAATGGATAAATTAAGAAAATTAGGTATTTTAACTTATAATTTTGATGATTACAGTTATAAAGAATTTTTATTTGTAGACGATAAAACAGGAAGTGTTTATATTTCTTCCAAAGATGTTGAAGATCCAAATTTCAGTGGTGTAACATTTTGTGGAGTGAAAACAAATGAACGTGACTATTTTGAAGAAACAATCAAACCACATAGATTTGTGGAAACTCCTACTAGAAAAGGTATCAAAGAATATTTGGTTTATTTATATTCTGAAAAACTAAATCAAAATATAAAATGTATTTTAACGGAAGAAGAGTATGAAGGTAAAATTTATAAAAATATTGGTTATAAAATGGAATTAGATATAAAAGGAGATGAATAAAAATGGAACAAAACAATCAATTACAAGCTAATCCAAGTTATGTTATCGAGGGGTTAGTTACTCAAAATGCTCAACTTTCACAAGAAAATGCAATGTTACGTGCAATCATTAGAGAATATCAAGAACAACAAGATCAAGAACAACAAGATCAAGATAATCAAAGTGCCGACGTTGAGTAAGCATTGGCACTAAAATATCAAAAAATAGGAGGTTTTACTTATGGCAAAAGAAGTTATAGGTAGAAATGAAAGAGTTATTTTAGTTCAAGTAAATACAAAAACTGGAGATGAACGTGCATTATATAAAGATGATTATGGTGGTGGTTTCCAACCTACTACAAACGTTGCAGCAGCTACTGACTTTGAAACTAAAGAAAAAGCAGACAAATTGGCGGAAATGTTAAATATGTTATATAGCATGACTGGAAATGTTTTCAAAGCACATTCTGTTAGTGAAGTAGTAGAACGTAAGTTTTTAGATAAAGAACTAACGGATAACGTTGAAAAAGAAAACGAAACAACAGAAAGAGATACTAATTCATAATATTTTTAGGGCGTAAATAATACGCCCTTTTTATTTTTAAGAAAGGGAGTGAACATTTGGAAAAACTCCTAAAATTACACCAAAACGAAATATTGGTTAAATTATTTGTTTTATTGTTGTCTGGACTAGGTTTTTTACGATCATTTACATGGATAACATCAGATACAAACAATTTAAAAAGTGTTTCTGACCTATATATAAAAATGTCCTATTATATGGATATTCATACAATAGGTTGGTTTCTTTTAATTTTTTCAATTATTGTGTTTTTAAGTGCTTTTTTTAACGCGCCTAATGGATATGTAATGTTAACGATCGGCGCATTAGGAAGTGGCGTTATACACATTACATTTGCAATGATAAGTGTAGAAACGGCTAATGTAGCGTCAACTTACTATATCAATATGCTTATTGGCTTTATTCAAATACTTGTATCGATAACGGGAGTTTTTGCAGTTTGGAAAACCAAAAATTGATTGAACATAGATTAAACGCACATGACGAGCGCGCGAAAAATCAAGCAGAAAAAATAACACAACTTGAAAAAGAATTAAAAACATTAAAAGACAAAGAAAATGAGCGTTATATCGAAGTATCTAGGCTTAACGCAAAACTAGACACAGATAGCAAAAACACAAAAGAAGTCGTGAATAGGCTTGTTGAAAGCGTTGATAAATTAGTAGACAAAATAGATATAATGACAAAAAACTATAACGATTATAATGCGTCAGTCGAACGTCGGTTTAACAAAGTTGAAAATGAAGTAACTAACTTTGTGAACAGTAAGGCAGTAAATACGCAAGCATTAAAGAGTTTAGACGAAAATGATGTAGACAATACAATGAGTGGTAAAACATTTTCAGCGATTACACTAGGACTTATTGGCGTCGTTCAAGTGTTTGTGCAATATGTAGCACCATTATTATTTGATTAATTTATTTTGCGATCGACATAGATGTCGGTCGCTATTTTATTAGGAGGTAAGTTATGCGTAATTTTTTAGGAATTAATTGGCATGTACGATTTAATAACCCAATTGCGATAATTCAGTTGATCGTAAGCGCAATTGTTCCCGTGTTGGTGTCAATAGATATTGATTGGTACACGTTAACAACATGGGGCGCACTATGGAACGCAATCATAGACGTTATAAGTAACCCAGTTGCAGTAATAGCAATATTAGTTGGTATTTATACATCAGCGATCGACGGAACAACATCAGGCGTTTCAGATAGTTATATGGCAAAAGAATACAAAAAACCAAACAAAGATTAAGGAGGTCATAAAATATGACTGAATATTGGAATGGCGTTCCAGTACGTTATGATTTATTACCGATAGGAACAAGACGAAATGGAGAAAAACTTCATACCAAAAACGGAAAACCTAGTTTCGCCGTTATACACGATACAGGAAATAAAGATACAACAGCACAAGATAATGTTAACTATTACAAAAACACTTACAACATTAGTTGGTCGCAAGTAGCGTCAGCTCATATTTTTGTCGACGATAAAGAGTGCATTATTTGTATTCCAGTAACAGAATGCGCATGGCATGTTATGTTAAATACACCAGTAGACAATCAGTGGTATGGCATGGACGCAGACTATGCAGCATTTGGCGTTGAAGCATGTTACTTTACTAATAAAAAACGAAGTTTAAAATCATTAGAAAATGCAGCCAAAATTATGGCGTATTTAACAAAATTCTGGAAAATAAATTACAAAAATGAAATGCCGGGACATCAAGATATTCAAGCAGATAAACAAGATCCGGGTAACTTATTAGCAGCATGTGGTTTAGGTCGTAGCACAAGCATTTTCGACGGTTATGTCGCTAAATATATGAAAACTACTAAAGCACCTAAAATCAGTTCTAAAAAAGCTGGTAACAACGCTAAAAAAGTTAAAAAACCAACTTCAAAACCAACGACTAAAGATTATCAAAAAGCGATCAATTACATGTACAGTTTAAAAGGTAAATACGTTGACTTTGATCGTCTGTATAAATTTCAATGCATGGATTTAGCAGTTGATTACGTTTATTACATTACAAACGGTACAGTCAGAATGTGGGGCAATGCGAAGGACAGTATTCTAAACGTATTTCCTAAAGGTTGGAAAATTGTTAAGAATACCACCAACTATGTTCCACCAGTGGGCGCAATAGGCGTTGCTACAACTGGCATATATCAACAATACGGTCATATTTATTTAGTTTGGGATAATAGCGGTGGTACAGTTACACAAACAGTCTTAGAACAAAACTTTGACGGTAACGCAAACACACCAGCGAAATTACGTGTAGACAACTTTACTGGAACGACACATTACATTGTACCGTCATTCGTAAATGAAGATTACGACGTTAACGAAATCAAAGAAGTGACTGTACGCAAAGCACAACCAACTAAAAATACTAAACGCGTACCTTACAACATGACTTGGAGTAAAACGCCTAAATATATCGCTAAAGCAGATAGTGCAGGCGCGACAATATGTAAAGATGTTAAAAACGGTTATATGAAGAAAACTAATTTAGTTTATAAAGCTGGATATAGTCCGTTTTATGTTTACGAAGTTCGTGAAGGTTGGGCTAGGGTTTATTCTGAAAGCTCAAATTATTGGGTATGGCATGAACGCTTAATAATTACGAAAACATTCAAAGCAAGTGAAACAAGAGATAGTAGCAAAGCAGCTAAACAAACAAAAGAGATGAAGAAAATTGCTAATAAATCTAAACCGAAATTAGCAGTAAATCAAATTCCACCTAAAAAGTTATCGTGGAAGAAAAATAAATACTTTGCAGCAAGATCGGACGCGTTAGGTGTAACGATTTTAAAACGTCATGGTGGTAAAGGTAATTATAGTTGGAGTAAGACAAATATCACATATGGCAGAGGTCAATTATTCTATGTATATGAAATTATAGACGGTTGGTGTCGTGTTCATTCAGCAAGTTCTAATTATTGGGTATGGCATGAAAGATTACGCATTACCAAAATTTATTAATAGTTATACTTGCACCTAACATAAATTGTGGTATTATATCCATAGACAGTTTTTGTTTGTTTAAAAGAAATTAATTTTGTTGTTCATGCGTAGCGTATAACGTTGCGCATGTTTTTATTTGCATTACTAACGGAATATGTTATTATATATTCATAACATCTTTATAACTTGTATTTCCTTTAATATTTCATTTTATAAGTGTTAGACTAAGTTTTGTTTAAATCTATTTTCTATTTCCTTTGCTTTTTATTCATTAATAATTTTTGTACAACTTTTCCATTATCCTAAGCTAAACAATACTATATTCTATTTGACGTACGCTAAAAGGCGTACGTTTTTTATTTGCAAAAATAACGTATTATGTTAGAATGAATTTACTTGAGGCTATAATTCAAGTATCTAATAGTAAATAGTTCCACGTCATTATACTTTTATTACTTCTTTTGAAAAAGAGTGTAGTCCAATTCATACCCTAAAAGGTTAAAAATTTATAAGCACGGTAGACGCGTAATGCGTCTATTTTTTTACTTATAAAACTATACAAAAGTATACTAAAGGTATTATAATAAGTAAGTAAGCTATTAAAACAGTTTACGCATTCTCCGAGAAAGGAGGGTGGCGCACGTGAGGAGAAAAGATAGGAAAGATGAAGAATTTAATAAAAAATAGAGCAACTCAACAAGCTAGTCAAATTGGCAATAGACGTAATTAGGCTTATTGGTTACTCAATAATAGTAATTAAATTCTTATAAAGAGGTATAAGGGCTTTATGCCCTTTCCTAATTATAAATGGAGGCGATATGTTATGACAAGTCGAAACAAAGAAATCGCTAAGTTGATTTTTAACGTCACAGAGTTATGTATATTAATCGCTTTAATTTATGTATTAATTCAACTTTAAATAAAGTCCTCACGTGCTTATAAAAATTATAGAGGTGTAAAAATGGTTAAATTGGAAGATAAAATATTCATTTTGATATTCAGTAAGAAAGTAAGAGTGGTTGATATTTGTAGATATACAGGTTTATATGAAGCTATGATCTATCAATTAAGAAACGGTCAAAGAAAAATCGAAAACTTAACTTTGAAAACAGCTAGAATTCTGGAAGAATGTTACGATCATTACGAAAGTTATGGAGTAATTTCATTTGATGATATAACCATAGCTTTAAATAAAGCAGAGGCTAAAGGCATAAAACCTTAAAATTTTATGCCTACAAAACACCTATATAAAGGTAGTTTTTAAAGAAATACTAAAAATCTCTAATTTTTTTGTTAAAAATACTATACAAATGTATAGGAATGTCTTATAATAATAAATGTAGTAAACAAACAACAAAAAAACAAACAAAAACAATCGAAAGAGGTAAAAACAATGAAATTAATTAATAAAATTCAAGAAACAGCTAATAACAAAAAAGAATTAGAATTGCTTTTAACAGTAGTTTATGAAACTGTTGAAAATGAAGTTATCGGGTGTGATGCACTAGACAAATACATTCACATGGTTAGACAAATCAAAGCTGGAGAAAAGTTAACACAAGCACCTAGAATTGCTACTAACTTTGATTTTACAGATGACGCAACATTGAGAATAATAGACAGAAAGGTTTTTGAAATAGCAGATTTCTTGCTAGAAAATATGGAAGTTGAAGATTTCAGCGATTGGATAAAAGATTTTGATCGTGTTGAGTTTGAGGCACAAGCGTTAGCATTTTAAAGCAACGCTTTCCTTAAACAAAAACATCTCCCCTATCCTTTGAATATTAGGGTGGGGGAGGTGTTTATTAATATAAACGTTGATATTAAAAAGAATAGGGCGATAATGTAAAAGTATTTAGAAAGTACAATTATCTTTCAATATGACGTTCTGTGTGTCTAATACAGAACACTAGCAAACAAACGATAAATGTATTAAAATCATCTTATCTTGTTTTATATTTTCAATCGCCTTTGTTCTGTTTAGAACGTTTAAAAACGGAACTGGTATTCTTGTTTAAAACGTTTAATCGAACAAACAAACGCCAATTTGCATTTTCGCTTGTATAAGCTACTGGCAGCAAATTGGCACCAAAAAATTATCAAGACATTGATAAAGCCCGTCATGACGCAATCAATGTCTTGATACTATTATCAATAAAAAACGCATTGTATCAATAAATAGGACAATACTAGCCAAATGATGACAATGATGAATAAAAACATGGATCAAAACATGAAAAGTTCAAAAAAATAATTTTTAAATGGATTGTAGTACCTTTAAGGTTTACAATCCATTATTTTTGTAGTAAAACAACTTTAGTGTTATTTAAAAAAGAAAAATTTTTAAAAATCTAAATAACTTACAATGAGTAATAAAGAGTAAGAGTTTATGAATATATAAGAAGGTGTAACGTTGGCGTATTTAATTTTATCTGTTGTATTTGCTTTATTTATGGGTATAGTAGTAATTTTTATTCGAATGAAAGCTCAAAACTTTCCTGTTAATGAAAAGAAAATTATATTACCTCCATTTTTCATGGCTACAGGTGCATTGATGTATGTGATTCCGTACTTTAGATTGACTGGTACTGAAATTTTAGAGTCGATTATTCTAGGTGTCTTATTCTCATCTGTTCTTATATGGACAAGTCACTTTGAGGTACACGGTACTGAAATTTATATGAAGCGTTCAAAAGCATTTCCAATCATTTTAATTTCTTTATTAATTATACGCACTGTAATTAAAATATTTATCAGTAGTAAAATTGATCCAGGGGAAATTGGCGGCATGTTCTTCTTACTTGCGTTTAGCATGATTGTTCCTTGGAGATTAGCAATGTTATATAAATATAAAAAGTTGAAAGGGTCAACTGTCAAATAATTGAATAATGATTTAAAAAATGATGCATTTTAAATTACTTTGAAAATTTTAGTAGAGCCTGGGACATAAATTAATATCTCAGGCTATAATTACATATTGTAGTTGAATGAATTAAAAACACACTTGTAACAAGCTTTTTTAATTCGATTCAACCTTGCCGGGTTGAGCGGTGCCCCAACAAAGAGAATTTCAAAATAAGAAATTCTACAAGCAATGCAAGTTGGGGTTGGGGCCCCAACAAAGAGAATTTCAAAATAAGAAATTCTACAAGCAGAGCAAGTTGGGGTTGGGGCCCCAACAAAGAGAATTTCAAAATAAGAAATTCTACAAGCAATGCAAGTTGGGGTTATTAATAGCTGCTTAATAACATAGGTGGGACAATGAATTTAAATTAATCATTGTTCCATCTTTTTTAGTTTGAACAATAGTATGATTCAAGATATAATATACACGAACAAACGTTCTAAAGGGAGGTCATTATGAAGGTTATTCACACTGCTGATTGGCATTTAGGTAAGATTTTAAATGGTAAGCAATTTTTAGAAGATCAACATTACATATTGAACAAATTTATTGATAATTTGAAGGAAGAGAAACCAGATGTTCTGGTTATTTCGGGTGATATATACGATACGTCTTATCCTAGCAAGGAGACCATTAGACTTTTTGAAGAAACGATTAAAACTATAAATGTAAATATGAAAATCCCTACAATTATAACCAATGGAAATCATGATGGTAGAGAAAGATTAAATTATGGGTCAACATGGTTTGAGTTTTCACAACTATATATTAGAACGCAACTAGAATTAATGTCTACCCCTATAACTATAAATAACATTAACTTTTACACACTTCCTTTTGCCACTATTAGTGAAATTAAGGCTTACTTTAATGATGATGATATCAAGACATATGAGCAAGCAACTCAAAAGTGTATTAACCACATTTCGAAGATTATCGACCCTAATCAAATTAATATTTTAATTGGCCATTTAACCATAAAAGGTGGTAAAACATCAGAATCTGAAAGGCCACTTACAATTGGAACAGTTGAAAGTGTAGAAAGCGCTAACTTCCAAATTTTTGACAAAGTACTATTAGGGCATCTTCATCATCCATTTAGTATTACTGATAATATTGTTGATTACAGTGGTTCGTTATTACAATACTCATTTTCTGAAGTGAACCAGGCCAAAGGATACAAAAAATTAATGATTAGTTCAAAAAATGACATAAATACTAAGTTTGTACAATTAAAACCTTTAAGAGAGTTAGAAGAAATTGAAGGTGACTACTCGGCTGTTATACAAGGAGACGTTCCTGTGAAAAATAAGGACAATTATTTTCACTTCAAACTTAAAAATATGTCTCATGTCACGGACCCTATCATCCACCTTAAACAGATATACCCAAATACACTTTCGCTTAGTAATATCACTTTTGAAAATGATAATAAATCAACGTACGCAGATTTTAAAACTACAGATGATCCTACAATAATTAAAAATTTCTACAAAACAATTACGGGTGAAGATTTAACAAACTATCAAGAGAAGAAAATACATCAATTATTAAATCAAGTTATCAATAGGGAGGATTAAATAATTGAGACCAACTAAATTAATACTTAATAATTTTGGACCTTTCATACATGAAGTTATTGATTTTGAACAAATAAATAATGAACAGTTATTTTTAATTAGTGGAAAAACTGGTTCGGGAAAAACTATGTTATTTGATGGCATTGTTTATGCTCTATTTGGTAAGGCTTCTACAGAGGGGAGAAATGAGGGAGAATTACGAAGTCATTTTGCAGATGGTAAATCCCCGATGAGTGTAGAATATGAATTTAAAATTAACGATAAAAAATTTAAAATATCTAGACAGGCTGGATTTATTAAAGAGGGGAATACTTCTTTAACACCTGGTAAACTTGATGTTTTTGAATTTGATGAAGAAAGTCAGCTTTACGAACTACGAGAGAGTAAAATCAGCTCTGGTAATGGTTTTATCAAAGATTTGTTAGGTATCAACGCTGAACAATTTAGACAATTATTCATATTACCTCAAGGAGAATTTAAGAAATTTTTAGTATCTAACAGTTCCGATAAACAAAGTATTTTAAGAACATTATTCAATAGTATCCGTTTTGAAGAGATGCAAAATTTATTGTTAAATCAAGTTAAAGACGAGAAGAAACAAATAGAATCACGTTATAGTCAGATTCAAATACTTTGGGAAGATATTGAAACATTTGAGAATGATGGATTAATTCAATTTAAATCTTTGAATAGTATGCAAACCAAAGACATTATTAATGCAATACCTCAGTTTGAACAAGTAGGTCAACACTTAAATGAAAAATATGAACAATTAAAATCTGAACACCATGATGCGCTTGAAGCTATTAAAAGAAAAATTGAAGAAAACAATAAATTAATAGAATCACTTAAAGAACTTGATCGAAATAAAGATAAGAAAGTGCAACTAGAAAAAAACAAAGATAGTATTGAAAAATTAAAAGCTGAATTACGTAAAATTATGGAAATTAAACCCTTGAGTCAATTGTATAATCAAAGAAACGCAAAAGAACAAAAATATGAAAATACTAAGGGTAAGCTAAATTCTATTCTTGAAGAGTTAGATGAACTTAATGATAAATTAGACAAATTTAAGAAAGAAAAAGAAATTTTAAATGAACAATCAGAAGATATTAACATTAAGTCTGTATATATTGATAAAACTAAACAGTTTTATACAAACATAAATAAGTATCGTGAAGCTTTTAACGAAATTAAACAAAATGAAACATACTTAAAAGAGAATAATCAAAAGCAAGAAGAAAATAAGAATTTAATTGATAAATTAAATAATGATATAGCTAAAATAGATGTAAATAACGAGAATATTGACGAAACAACACAGGAGATATTCCAATTAAAAAACACTTTTGATAAAAAAGTGAATTTGAGAGAAAACAAGAAAAAATACCAATCTTTAAGTCAAAAATACAACGAAACAGAGAATAGTATTAAAAAAACTAAAGAACAAATTTCAGATTTAAAACTTCAATTAGAAAATATAGACAAGTCGAATATTGATTTAAATGATAAACAAACATTTATTCAAGAAATTAAAAATGCACTTCATATTGGAGATACATGTCCTATTTGTGGTAATGAAATTGAGTCTCTCAATGAACATATTAATTTTAATGAAATAGCTAAGAATCAAAATTTAATAAAAGAAGTTAATAATCAGTTAAATAAAGAAATAAATGAGTTAACTAAACTTGAAACCACTTCTGATTATATTAGTAATCAAATGAGTGAGTTAGAAATAAATGATGATGAAATTAGTGATATCGACGAAATAGAACAACAATTAAGAACTAAAAATAAGGAAAAAGAAAAACTACAACTTCAAATTAAGCAACGTGAAAAGTTTAAAAATGCACTAGATAAGCATAAAGATGTTAATCATAGCTTACAAATTAAGCATGAAAAACTTTTATCATTGAAGCATCAATTTGAAACACTAATAAAAGAATTTAAAAGCCACACTAATTATGATGAAACTAATAAATTTGAACAGTGCTTTAAGCAATATGAACAAATAGTAACTGATTATGTTTCTAAGAACGAAGTATTAGAGAAAGAAATAAATCAAACAAAACAACAAATTGAAATCGAAACAAATAATCTAAACAATAATCAATTAGTTATTAAAGAACTTGAACAAGAAATTAGTGGTCATAGCGATGAAATTAATCAAGAAATGAAGCGAATTGGACTAAATTCATACAAAGATGTTGAAATTTTATTATCTAAGTTAGACAACAAAGAGCAAATTGAAATGAAAATTCAGCAATATGAGCATGATCATCAAAAACTTACTTTAGAGATTGAACGACTATCTCAACTTACAAAAGACAATAAACCTGAATCGGTTGAAAAATTGGAAGCTACAAAAACTGAAATTGAATCCAACTATAATAAGTACGTTGAAGCGAGTGCTACAATTCAATATCAAGTACAGAAAAATAAAGACAAATTTAATAGTATAATGGATCATATAAATTATTTAGAGAAAGAATTAAAAGAACAACAAGAAATCTTTGAATTATCAGAGGTACTATCAGGAAAAAATAGTAAAAAATTAACGCTTGAAAACTATGTGCTTGTTTATTACTTAGAACGAATCATCCATCAAGCAAATATTCGTTTAGAACGTATGAGTGGGGAAAGATATCAGCTAAAAAGAAGAGAATCTATATCTCATGGTTATAGTGGTTTGGAAATTGAAGTGTTTGATTTTCATTCAAATAAATCTAGACATATTAGTTCATTATCAGGTGGTGAAACGTTCCAAGCATCTCTAGCTTTAGCGCTAGGATTGAGTGAAGTGGTTCAACAAGAGTCTGGTGGTATTGCCCTTGAGTCAATGTTTATAGATGAAGGCTTTGGTACGTTAGATCAAGAAACATTAGAAACTGCTCTAGATACTTTGGTTAAATTAAAAACTTCAGGCAGGATGGTTGGTATCATATCTCACGTTAGTGAACTTAAACAACGCATTCCATTAATACTTGAAGTAACATCAAATCAATATCAAAGTCAAACTAGATTTAAGTGGAACTAAAAAAGACCGTATGGCAAAATTAATACAATATTGCCATACGGTCTTAAATTATGATTATTTAGCTCTTAACAAATCGCGGATTTCTGTTAATAAAACAGTATTTTCTTCGATTTCTTCTTCAGGCTCTTCTTTCTTCACTAAAGTATTTGCGATTTTAACAAATATAAATAGTGCGATTGCTACAATTATAAAATCAATAATTGATTGGATAAATAGGCCATATTTAATACCCCAGAATTCCCAATCTTTAGCAAAATCAACAGAACCGAAAATTTTACCAATTAATGGCATGATAATGTATGTAACTAATGATGTAACAATTTTATTGAATGCTGCACCCATAACTACAGCGATTGCTAAATCTAGCACGTTACCTTTAAGAGCAAACTCTTTAAATTCTTTAAACATAGTTCAATACCCCTCACATAAGAATAAAATATATTATACAACATATAAATATTTTAGTAAATGTTTAATTTAAAAGAAATTTGATATTGTATAAAGGCTTTGTTATCCTTTAATATAGCGTCTTAAATTACTTCATAGTTATTTCAAACTAATTTTTAAATTTAATATAGGAAAGGGGTAAGTAAATTATGAATTCTTCTTCTGAAGAAACAAAACAAAACAAGAAGTTTTCATCGGTTTTTATTTACAGTGCTATCGTAGTAGCCATTGTTGTATTAATCGGTGCATTTTTACCTGAGCAATTCGGTAAAATTACAGGCGACATCAGTAGTTGGATTACTGAAAAGCTTGGCTGGTATTACATGATTTTGACTACTGTAATAGTGTTCTTTTGTATCTTTTTAATTTTTAGTCCAATCGGTAAACTTAAACTAGGTAAACCTAATGATAAACCTGAATTTAATACTGTTTCATGGTTTGCGATGTTATTTAGTGCCGGTATGGGAATAGGTTTAGTGTTCTACGGTGCAGCTGAACCTATGGCAGATTTTGCCTCGCCACCTAATGCCGATCCTAAAACTACTGAAGCATATACAGAAGCATTACGTTCTACATTTTTCCACTGGGGATTCCATGCTTGGGCTGTATATGGTGTAGTTGCATTAGCTTTAGCTTACGCACAATTTAGAAAAAATGAACCAGGTTTAATTTCTCGTACACTACGCCCTATTTTAGGAGACAAAGTGGAAGGACCTATAGGAACAATTATTGACGTTCTTTCAGTATTTGCGACTGTTGTAGGTGTAGCCGTTTCACTTGGTATGGGAGCGTTACAAATTAATGGTGGACTTCATTACTTATTTGGTGTTCCAAATAATGTATGGGTTCAATCTATTATAATTGTAGTAGTTACAATATTATTTATTGCTAGTGCATGGTCTGGTTTAAGTAAAGGTATTCAATATTTAAGTAACTTAAATATTGGTTTAGGTACTGTTTTAATGATTATTGCTTTAATTATTGGACCTACTGTACTTATTTTAAATATGTTTACTAGTTCAACTGGTAGCTTATTAAATTCATTCTTATTCAACAGTTTTGACACTGCAGCATTAAATGGTCAAAAACGTGAATGGATGTCTTCATGGACCCTTTATTATTGGGGTTGGTGGTTAAGTTGGAGTCCATTCGTAGGTGTATTTATTGCACGTGTGTCTAAAGGACGTTCAATTCGTGAATTTATCTCAGGTGTTTTACTAGTACCAGCAATCGTAAGTTTCTTATGGTTCAGTGTATTTGGTGTGTTAGGTATTGAAACAGGTAAAAAACACCCTGAATTATTTAAAATGACACCTGAAACTCAGTTGTTCGGTGTATTCCACCACGTTCCATTAGGAATGGCATTATCACTTATAGCATTAGTACTAATTGCTTCATTCTTTATCACATCTGCCGATTCAGCTACATTTGTGTTGGGAATGCAAACAACATTTGGTTCTCTTGAACCTTCTAGTGCTGTGAAAGTAACATGGGGTGTTTCTCAATCATTAATCGCATTCATCTTATTACTAGCAGGTGGCGGAAACGGTGCTGACGCATTAAACGCTATTCAAAGTGCGGCAATTATAAGTGCGTTTCCATTCTCCTTTGTAGTTATAATGATGATGATCAGTTTCTATAAAGATGCAAACCAAGAACGTAAATTCTTAGGATTAACACTTCAACCAAACAAACATAGACTTCAAGATTATGTTAAATATCAACAACAAGATTATGAATCTGATATTTTAGAAAAGCGTGAATCAAGAAGAAACGCTGAAAAATAATATGAAGTCATCATAATAACATTATTGCCCTTAAGTGCTTTTATAAGTACTTGAGGGTTTTTTATGAATTTTAAAAAGATCATGTTATATATTAATGAAAATCATTCTCAATTAATAATATTTACTTATAGTGGTAGGCGCATATGATAAGAATAACTTATATACACTGATTATAAATGCGAAAGCAAAATCACGTGAAATGTAGGTATATACAGTTGTTTTGAAAAACATATAATTATACAATTTATTTAAAGGCATATAAATATGAATTTTAATATTCAAGGGGGATATATAAATGACTTCTAACATTAAGCAACAAGCTAAAAAGACATTTGAAGCAAATGGCCAGTCATATACGTACTATGATTTAAAAAGTTTAGAAGAACAAGGTTTAACAAAAATAAGTAAATTACCTTACTCAATTCGTGTTTTATTAGAATCAGTATTAAGACAAGAAGATGAATTTGTCATTACTGATGAACATATTAAAGCGTTGGGTAACTTTGGCAATGAAGGAAATGAAGGTGAAGTACCTTTCAAACCATCTCGTGTTATTCTGCAAGACTTCACAGGTGTTCCTGCAGTTGTTGATTTAGCATCATTACGTAAAGCAATGAACGATGTTGGTGGGGATATTAATAAAATCAACCCAGAAGTGCCAGTTGACTTAGTCATTGACCACTCTGTTCAAGTTGATAGCTATGCTAATCCAGATGCATTAGAAAGAAATATGAAATTAGAATTCGAACGTAACTATGAGCGTTATCAATTTTTAAATTGGGCGACTAAAGCATTTGATAACTATAATGCTGTTCCCCCTGCAACTGGTATTGTTCACCAAGTAAACTTAGAATATCTTGCAAATGTTGTACACGTTCGCGATGTTGATGGAGAACAGACGGCATTTCCTGACACACTTGTAGGAACTGACTCTCATACTACAATGATCAATGGTATTGGTGTATTAGGTTGGGGTGTTGGTGGTATTGAAGCTGAAGCGGGTATGCTAGGACAACCTTCTTACTTCCCAATCCCTGAAGTAATTGGTGTTCGATTAACTAATTCATTACCACAAGGTTCAACAGCTACTGATTTAGCATTACGTGTGACTCAAGAACTACGTAAAAAAGGTGTAGTTGGCAAATTTGTTGAATTCTTCGGTCCTGGTGTAACTGACTTACCATTAGCAGATCGTGCAACAATCGCTAACATGGCGCCTGAATATGGTGCAACTTGTGGTTTCTTCCCAGTTGATGAAGAATCTCTTAAATATATGAGATTAACTGGACGTAAAGAAGAGCATGTTGAATTAGTTAAAGCTTATTTAGAACAAAATAATATGTTCTTCACTGTAGATAAAGAAGACCCAGAATATACAGATGTCATCGACTTAGATTTATCTACTGTTGAAGCTTCATTATCAGGTCCAAAACGTCCACAAGATTTAATTTTCTTAAGTGATATGAAGAAAGAATTTGAAAAATCTGTTACAGCACCTGCTGGTAACCAAGGACATGGACTAGATAAAAGTGAATTTGATAAAAAAGCAAATATCAATTTTGCTGACGGTTCAACTGCGACAATGAAAACAGGTGATATTGCTATCGCAGCAATCACATCATGTACAAATACATCTAACCCATATGTTATGTTAGGTGCAGGATTAGTTGCTAAAAAAGCCGTTGAAAAAGGTCTTAAAGTTCCTGAATTTGTTAAAACTTCATTAGCACCAGGTTCAAAAGTTGTAACTGGATACTTAAGAGATTCAGGTCTTCAAGAATATTTAGATGACTTAGGATTTAACTTAGTTGGTTACGGCTGTACGACATGTATTGGTAACTCTGGTCCATTATTACCTGAAATCGAAAAAGCAGTGGCTGAAGAAGATTTACTAGTGACATCAGTATTATCTGGTAACCGTAACTTTGAAGGTCGTATCCATCCATTAGTTAAAGCAAACTATTTAGCTTCTCCTCAATTAGTAGTAGCTTATGCATTAGCTGGTACAGTTGATATTGATTTACAAAATGAGCCAATTGGAAAAGGTAAAGACGGTCAAGATGTTTACTTAAACGATATCTGGCCAACAATTCAAGAGGTTGCAGATACTGTAGATAGTGTTGTAACACCTGAACTATTCTTAGAAGAATATAAAAACGTGTATAATAACAATGAAATGTGGAATGAAATTGATGTAACAGATGCACCATTATATGACTTTGATCCTAATTCAACATATATCCAAAATCCATCATTCTTCCAAGGTTTATCAAAAGAGCCTGGTACAATTGAACCACTTAAAGATTTAAGAGTTATGGGTAAATTTGGCGATTCTGTTACGACTGACCATATTTCTCCAGCCGGTGCAATTGGTAAAGACACACCAGCTGGTAAATATTTATTAGATCATGATGTACCTATTAGAAACTTTAACTCTTACGGTTCTCGACGTGGTAACCATGAAGTAATGGTAAGAGGTACATTTGCTAATATTCGTATTAAAAACCAATTAGCGCCAGGTACTGAAGGCGGATTCACTACTTACTGGCCTACAGATGAAGTAATGCCTATATATGATGCAGCTATGAAATATAAAGAAGACGGTACTGGTTTAGCTGTTTTAGCAGGAAACGACTACGGTATGGGTTCTTCTCGTGACTGGGCTGCAAAAGGTACAAACTTATTAGGTGTGAAAACTGTCATCGCTCAAAGCTATGAACGTATTCACCGTTCTAACTTAGTTATGATGGGTGTTTTACCATTACAATTTAAAGATGATGAATCAGCAGAATCTTTAGGATTAGATGGTAAAGAAGCTATTTCTGTTGATATTGACGAAACAGTAAGTCCACGTGATACTGTGAAAGTACATGCTAAAAAAGAAAATGGTGAAGTCGTTGATTTTGAAGCGATTGTACGATTTGATTCACTAGTAGAATTAGATTACTATCGTCATGGTGGTATTTTACAAATGGTTCTTAGAAATAAATTAGCGCAATAATATATGAACTTTAAAGCCATGCTGACTTTATGTTGGCATGGCTTTTTTATGTTAATATGAATTATGAATGATTTTGGAAAAGAGGTACTTAAGAATGATATACAGTATGACTGAAATTGAAGCTAGATATCAAGAAACAGATAAAATGGGTGTGATTTATCATGGTAATTATGCAACATGGTTTGAGGTTGCACGAACAGATTATATCCGAAAGTTGGGTTTTAGTTATGCAGATATGGAAAAAGAGGGCATCATTTCTCCAGTTGTAGACCTCCAAATAAAATATAGAAAATCAATTTTTTATCCTGAAAAAGTGACAATTAAAACATGGGTTGAGCAATATTCAAGACTTAAATCAGTTTATTGTTATGAAGTATATAATGAGAATGGAGAACTTGCCACAACTGGTTCAACTCAATTAATTTGTATGAAATCAAGTAATTTTCGACCAATAAGATTAGACCGTTACTTCCCAGAATGGCATAAGGTTTATAGTCATGTAGATAAATTAAATCAAGATGGAAAAGATTTTGAAGTGACACAATCAAGCGACCTTGAAATATAGATAATATTTAAGACTTAGGGAGAGGAATGTATTAATTTAACCCCAGCTTACTTTGCTTGAAGAATTTCAGGGCGAAACTCTCTATTCGGGGGGCCGACTATCATTTACCTTACCTTTAAAATTTTTATTGTGATTTCAAGCGTTTAGATTTATCACTAATATGTATTAAAAAAACTGAGAAATGCTACATGGGAGCGTCTTCTCAGTTCTTTTATATATATGATTAGTTAAATTCAACGGTTTTTATGACTTACTTCAATTTAGAATAGGCAATTTCATCATCATGATCTACTTTTTCAACGAGGACTTCATTGTCCTCAAAATACCATAGATCTTCTTCTGAAACGACTAATATCAAATCATTATAATTTTCTTCGTAACCAATTTCTACATCTTCTCTTGGTTCAACGCGAAAGGCAGGACTGAAACCTTGTTTAAGTTGAAATTCACCACCATAGCGAACGTAAAACTGTAAAACTTTGTTATTTTCAGGTAAGTCTAGTTCATCTTTAAACCATTCTACAGCTTGATCTGTTAGTTTAATTTTCATTACATTATCCTCCTACCTTATTTATCTATTACTTGGATTTTATTTTTTAAATGGAACTCTTAGAATTATAACATATTCATATTTTGAGATAATCCATAAAATTTCAATGAAGATATAAAAAAGCACTAAGCGAATTGATACGCTTAATGCATTATTATCGGTATTGGATTTACATCCATTTTATTTTTGGCTCTTCGCCTTTAAAAATTCTTACAATATTGGTGCGATGTCTTACTATTAAAATTATTGAAACGAGTAAGCTCATCCCAAATAATATGTAATCTTGTATGATGAGAGAGCCAATAACGCAACAAATTGCTGCAATAATACTTGAGAGTGAAACATATTTAAATATATATAATACTCCAAAGAATATAATTGCCAATATAAGTAGCAAGATAGGATTTACGCCTAAGACAACACCAGCACTTGTAGCTACAGCTTTTCCACCCTTAAATCTAAGATATATTGGATATACATGGCCAAGTATTGCGAATAAACCTACAATTAACCCATGTGTGAAGAACGTGCTAAGCGGTCCATCTGCATGCACTGGAAACCAAATAGGAAAGAACACAGTAATAAATCCTTTAAATATATCTAAAAAGGTTACAATAAATCCTGCTGGTTTACCTAGAACTCGAAAACTATTAGTTGCGCCAGTATTACCACTGCCATATTGTCTAATATCTTTTTTGAAAAAAAGCTTTCCTATAACATATCCATTAGGAATAGCACCGATGAGATAGCTTAATATGAGCATGACTACTATCATCATATAACTTTACACATCCTTTAATAACGTAGCTATATTTTACCATAATCTAATAGATAACAACGACCAATTTTAAAAATTTGTTCTTAACAGGAACTTTAAATAGATTAGTTTTTAACTCACGCTTGCAATTTAGACCAATTTATATAAGAATAACTATTGTATAGTTTTTAAAACGAACGTACGTTTGTAGGAGGCGAACGCATTGGCAACAAAAAATTCAAATCATTACTCAGATGATTCTATTCAAGTATTAGAGGGATTGGAAGCTGTAAGAAAGCGTCCAGGTATGTATATAGGATCTACTGATAAACGAGGACTACATCATTTAGTGTATGAAGTAGTAGATAACTCCGTAGATGAAGTTTTAAACGGATATGGTAATGAAATAAATGTAACAATAAATCAAGATAATAGTATTTCTATTGAAGATAATGGTCGTGGTATGCCTTCAGGAATGCATGCATCAGGTAAACCTACTGTAGAAGTTATATTCACGGTATTGCACGCCGGTGGTAAATTCGGCCAAGGCGGATATAAAACATCAGGTGGATTGCATGGGGTTGGTGCATCTGTAGTTAACGCATTAAGCGAATGGTTAGAAGTAGAAATACATAGAGACGGGAATATTTACAAGCAAAGCTTTAA
This sequence comes from Staphylococcus sp. GDX7P312P, assembly GCF_008385775.1. Taxonomy (NCBI): domain Bacteria; kingdom Bacillati; phylum Bacillota; class Bacilli; order Caryophanales; family Staphylococcaceae; genus Staphylococcus; species Staphylococcus sp. GDX7P312P. The sequence goes on from NZ_VUKI01000002.1 coordinate 91,247, forward strand.
AAATGGTGGAGTGCCAGCATCTGGATTAGTTAAATCAGGTAAAACAAAAAAAACAGGAACTAAAGTTACATTTAAACCAGATCCCGAAATATTTAAAGCTACAACTACATTTAATTTTGAAACCTTAAGTGAGAGGTTACAAGAATCTGCCTTCCTATTAAAGAATCTTAAAATAACATTGAAAGATTTACGTAATGGCAAAGAACGTGAAGATGTTTATCTTTACGAAGAGGGGATTAAAGAGTTTGTTAGTTATGTAAATGAAGGCAAAGAGGTTCTTCACGACGTAACTATGTTTACAGGTGCTTCAAATGGTATAGAAGTAGATGTCGCTTTTCAATATAATGATCAATATTCAGAGAGTATATTAAGCTTCGTAAATAACGTACGTACCAAAGACGGCGGAACACATGAAGTAGGATTTAAAACTGCAATGACACGTGTGTTCAACGATTACGCAAGAAGAATCAATGAATTGAAAGAAAAAGACAAAAATTTAGACGGTAATGATATCCGTGAAGGTTTAACAGCAGTTATATCAGTTCGCATACCTGAAGAATTGTTACAATTTGAAGGGCAAACTAAATCTAAATTGGGTACTTCAGAAGCTCGTAGTGCTGTTGATTCAGTAGTTTCTGATAAATTGCCATATTATTTAGAAGAAAAAGGTCAACTTTCTAAATCTCTAGTAAAGAAAGCAATTAAAGCACAACAAGCTAGGGAAGCTGCGCGTAAAGCACGTGAAGATGCACGTTCAGGTAAGAAGAATAAACGTAAAGACACTTTATTATCAGGAAAGTTAACACCTGCTCAAAGTAAAAATACTGAGAAAAATGAATTATATCTAGTCGAAGGTGACTCAGCAGGCGGTTCAGCTAAACTTGGAAGAGATAGAAAATTCCAAGCGATTTTACCTTTAAGAGGTAAAGTTATTAATACTGAAAAAGCAAGACTTGAAGATATTTTTAAAAATGAAGAAATTAATACTATCATTCATACAATTGGTGCTGGTGTTGGAAACGACTTTAAAATAGAAGACAGTAATTATAATAGAATTATTATCATGACTGATGCCGACACAGATGGTGCGCATATTCAAGTATTACTATTAACCTTCTTCTTTAAGTATATGAAACCGCTTGTACAAGCTGGAAGAGTATTTATCGCATTACCGCCATTATATAAATTGGAAAAGGGAAAAGGTAAATCTAAGCAAGTTGAATATGCATGGACTGATGATGAACTTGAAAAACTTCAGAAGAAATTAGGAAAAGGATTTATGTTGCAACGTTATAAAGGTCTAGGTGAAATGAACCCTGAACAGTTATGGGAAACAACTATGAATCCTGAAACTAGAACATTAATTCGTGTTCAAATTGAAGATGAAATGCGTTCATCTAAACGAGTTACAACTTTAATGGGTGATAAAGTTGCGCCACGTCGTGAATGGATTGAAAGTCACGTTGAATTTGGCATGCAAGAAGATCAGAGTATATTAGATAATACTGAAGTACAAGTACTAGAAACTGAAGAATATACTGAGGAGGAAACAAATTGAGTGAGATAATTCAAGATTTATCACTTGAAGATGTGATAGGCGATCGTTTTGGAAGATATAGTAAATATATTATTCAAGAACGTGCATTACCGGATGTTCGTGATGGCTTGAAGCCAGTACAACGAAGAATTCTTTTCGCAATGCATAGTAGTGGGAATACGTATGATAAGAATTTCCGTAAGAGTGCGAAGACAGTCGGTGACGTTATTGGTCAATATCATCCTCATGGCGACTCATCAGTATATGATGCAATGGTGCGCTTAAGTCAAGATTGGAAATTACGTCATGTTTTAATTGAAATGCATGGTAATAACGGAAGTATCGATAATGATCCTCCTGCAGCCATGCGTTATACTGAAGCGAAGTTAAGCCAATTATCGGAAGAACTTGTCAGAGATATTAACAAGGAAACTGTTGCATTTGTTCCAAACTATGATGATACAACTTTAGAACCAATGGTTTTACCAGCAAGGTTTCCTAATTTATTAGTTAATGGTTCAACAGGGATTTCTTCAGGTTATGCGACTGACATCCCACCGCATAATTTAGCAGAGGTAATTCAAGCAACATTAAAATATATCGATAATCCTGATATTACTGTCACTCAACTAATGAAATATATAAAAGGTCCAGATTTCCCTACTGGCGGTATTATTCAAGGCGTGGATGGCATTAAGAAAGCTTATGAGACTGGTAAAGGTAAAATTGTTGTACGTTCTAAAGTGGATGAAGAAACACTTCGTAATGGTCGTCAACAACTTATCGTTACTGAGATTCCTTATGAAGTGAATAAAAGTTCACTAGTCAAAAGAATCGATGAGTTAAGAGCAGATAAAAAAGTAGATGGTATTATCGAAGTCCGTGATGAAACTGATCGCACTGGATTACGAATAGCAATCGAACTGAAAAAGGATGTAAATGCAGAAGCTATAAAAAACTATTTATTCAAAAACTCTGATTTACAAATTGCCTATAACTTTAATATGGTTGCAATTAGTGACGGTCGTCCAAAATTAATGGGTATTCGCCAAATTATTGATAGTTACTTAAATCATCAAATTGAAGTTGTGGCAAATCGTACGAAATATGATTTAGATCACGCTGAAAAACGCATGCATATTGTGGAAGGTTTAATGAAAGCACTATCAATATTGGATGAGGTTATCACGTTAATTCGTAACTCTAAAAATAAAAAAGATGCTAAAGACAATTTAGTTGCTGAATTTGAATTTACGGAAGCTCAAGCAGAGGCTATTGTTATGCTTCAACTTTATCGTTTAACTAATACAGATATCGTTGCATTGGAAAATGAACATAATGAGTTAGCTAATTTGATTAAAGAATATCGTCATATTCTTGATAATCATGATGCATTATTACAAGTAATTAAAAGTGAATTGACTGATATTAGAAAACGATTTAAATCTGAGCGTTTATCATCAATTGAAGCGGAAATTACAGAAATCAAAATTGATAAAGAAGTTATGGTTCCAAGTGAAGATGTTGTTTTAAGTATTACACGTCAAGGATATATTAAACGGACATCTACACGTAGTTTCAATGCCAGTGGTGTCACTGAAGTAGGGCTTAAAGATGGAGACAGTTTACTCAAATATCAAACAGTTAACACGCAAGATACGGTACTTGTTTTTACAAATAAAGGAAGGTATTTATTCATTCCGGTTCATAAATTAGCAGATATCAGATGGAAAGAACTTGGACAGCATGTATCTCAAATTGTTCCCCTAGATGATTATGAAACTGTAGTTGATGTTTACAATGAACAAAGTTTTAAAGATGACGCATTTTATGTACTAGCGACTCGAAATGGAATGATTAAAAAAAGTAACGTTAGCTTATTTAAAACGACTCGTTACAATAAACCATTAGTTGCTATGAAAGTTAAAGATAATGATGAATTAATAAACGTCATTCGATTAAATGAAGATCAACTCATCAATGTATTAACACATAAAGGTATGTCATTGACGTATTCAAGTGAAGAACTATCTGATACGGGATTACGAGCATCTGGGGTGAAATCTATCAACTTAAAAGATGAAGATTTTGTCATTATGACGGATGTTGTAGATAGTGATAGCTCAATTATAATGGCTACTCAAAGAGGTGCTGTAAAACGAATTAGCTATAAGATTTTACAACAAGCTAAAAGAGCACAAAGAGGTATTACATTACTTAAAGAGTTGAAGAAAAATCCACATCGTGTTGTTGCAGGTTATGTTGTTAAAGATGAAAGTATGTATACTCTATATTCTGAAAGTCACTCTGAAGAAGGACAAATCACTGATATTCATTTATCTGAACAATACACAAATGGGTCATTTGTTGTTGATGTTAAAGAGTTTGGAGACGTCTTAGATATGACAATCGACTAATGGATTATAAAAATTATATTTTCAATTTTAAAGGAGAATGATAAAATTGAACTTGTTATTTTAACCAATTTTAATCTTTCAAGAGATTTATATTGATGTTGTATAACACTCAAACGTAATATGTACTAGTATTATTTTATTGGGTTTATTCAATACAGTATAAATCTCTTGTAGTATATCTTAGGATATTAATTTATTGTAGATGAGAGGGATTTAATGAGTGATTTTGATAATTTAATACCTGGATGGTTTAAAACAATTGTTCAGGTAGGTAATGATTTAATTTGGTCGCAATATTTAATTGGATTGCTATTAACTGTAGGGTTCTTCTTTACTATTAGTTCTAAATTCGTGCAATTACGTATGTTGCCGGAAATGTTTAGAGCTTTAACTGAAAAACCTGAAACATTGAATAGTGGTGAAAAAGGTATATCGCCATTCCAAGCATTTGCAATTAGTGCTGGTTCCCGTGTTGGTACTGGTAATATTGCAGGTGTAGCTACGGCAATTGTACTAGGTGGTCCTGGCGCAGTATTTTGGATGTGGGTAATTGCTTTTATCGGTGCTGCAAGTGCATTTATGGAGGCAACTTTAGCTCAAATTTATAAAGTTCATGACAAAGAAGGTGGATTCCGAGGGGGTCCCGCATATTACATAACTAAAGGTTTGAACCAAAAATGGTTAGGTATCTTATTCTCAATATTAATTACAATAACATTTGCATTTGTATTTAATACTGTTCAATCTAATACGATTGCAGAATCATTAAATACACAGTACAACGTAAGTCCAGTTGTAACAGGAATTATTTTAGCTGTTATTACTGCAGCAATTATCTTTGGTGGTGTCCGCAGTATCGCGACATTATCTTCATTGATTGTTCCAATCATGGCTATTATTTATATCGGTATGGTTTTAGTTATCTTATTATTAAATATCGATCAAATTGTTCCGATGATTGGCACAATCATTAAGAGTGCATTTGGTTTCGAGCAAGTTACAGGAGGCGCTGTAGGTGCAGCGATTCTTCAAGGTATTAAACGTGGTCTATTCTCTAACGAGGCTGGTATGGGTTCTGCGCCAAACGCAGCAGCAACAGCGGCAGTGCCACATCCAGTTAAACAAGGTTTAATTCAATCGCTAGGTGTATTTTTCGATACAATGTTAGTTTGTACAGCAACAGCGATTATGATTCTTTTATATTCAGGATTAAAATTTGGAGAAAATGCACCTCAAGGTGTTCAAGTTACACAATCAGCATTAAATGAACATTTAGGTTCAGCTGGAGGTATCTTCTTAACAATCGCAATTACGCTATTTGCATTTTCTTCTGTTGTTGGTAACTATTATTATGGTCAATCTAACATAGAGTTCTTATCTAAAAACAAAGTAGTTATGTTTGTTTTTAGATGTTTAGTTGTCTTATTAGTATTTGTTGGATCAGTAGTAAAAACTGAAACTGTATGGAGTACTGCCGATTTATTCATGGGATTAATGGCAATTGTTAACTTGATTTCTATAATTGGTCTTTCAAATATAGCGATAGCTGTAATGAAAGATTACCAAAAACAACGTAAAGCTGGTATGAAACCTGTGTTTAAACCAGAGAATCTTGAAATTAACTTATTTGGTATTGAAACTTGGGGTAGAGAAAATCAACTACCTAAAAAATAATCGCTTTAGTGATTGATTAAAATAGAATTTATTCATACTCCTTTCAATGTGTTGAAACTTTCATTCAAAACGTTGAAAGGAGTTTTTACATTAAGTTAGAAATCTTTTCATTTTTAATAAATAGATTTATAATTCATATATTACAGAGAAAGGTGATTATGATGAGTGAGTATACCATTTCTAAAGCTTTAAATAATAACGTCATCATATGCACTTATAATAATCAAGAGGTCATACTCATTGGAAAAGGTATTGGCTTTAATAAAAAGGCTGGAATGACCTTAGATGAAAGTGCTTCAATAGAAAAGGTTTATAAATTAGAGCAAAAACAACAACAAGAATATTACAAATCTTTAGTTGAAATTGCCGATGAAGATGTTCTACAAGCGATTATTGAAGCAGTCAATTTTATTACAAGTACAACTCATACTACAGATGATAAAAACCTTGTTGTTGCATTGACTGATCATATTATATTTGCATATAAAAGATTAAAACAAAATCAAATTATTAGTAATCCATTTGCTATCGAAACCAAACATTTATATAGTGGTGCGTATGCTATTGCAAGTCAAGTTATTGATAAATTGAATCAACGACTAGATGTTAAGTTCCCACCTGATGAAATTGGATTTATTGCATTACACATTGCTTCAAACACAGAGGATTTAACGATACATGAGATGTCTTTGATCAATAAATTGATTAGTAAAAGTATACTTATTATTGAAAATGATTTAAATCATGAAATCGATAATCATACGGTTCAATATCAACGTTTTATAAGACATATTCAATTTTTAATTCGACGACTTAATAAAAAAGAATATATATATGCTCAAGATGTTTTTATAGATATGGTTAAAAATCATTACCCAAATGCATATAATACTGCTTTTAAAATTTCAAAAATGATTCAAAAGCACTTGAATATTCTTATCGATGATTCCGAAATTGTGTATCTTGCTTTACATATTTATCATTTTGAAAATCAAATAAGTTCATCGCATAACTAAGGAACACTTAATTATTTTTTGTGTTATGATGTAAAATAGCTTTAGTTTTAATAGTAAGTTAAGGTATGGTGAAAAACATGGCAATTGAAAATAAGCAAGTTGAAGAAAAAAACGCAAAAAAATTTAGTTTTACAGAAACGCGTTTTATGAAATTCTTAGGCGGTAAAGATTTATTATTTGCTTTGCTTTCATTAGTGCTCATAGGTATTGTAATATTTATATTTGATAAAGTTTCTTATGTTTTTGAACCATTTATTATCATATTTAATACAATTGTAGCACCAATTATTTTATCGCTTATTTTATTTTATCTTATTAATCCAGTGATTAATTTGATGGAGAGATATAATATTCCAAGATTACTAGGAATCATTATTGTATTTTTAGCTATTGTTGGTGGAGCGACATTAATTATTAATTTATTAATTCCGCTTATTGGAGATCAAATCACACGTTTAGCTAACAACTTCCCTAAATATGTAGATAAATTTAATAACGCAATAGATCAAGTCACACATTTTTCTTTCTTATCATCATTTTATACTCAAATACAAGATTGGTTAGACTCAGTTTCCAATAAGATACCTTCTATGGTTTCGAGTTATTTTGATGGATTTGGAACTAAAATTAGAAGTTTTGCAGAAGCTATTGTTAATGTAGGTGTAGTTCTTGTCACAACACCTTTTGTATTATTCTTCATGTTAAAAGATGGTCACAAATTTAAAGAGTATTCAACGAAGATTATGCCACCTAAATTTAGAAAAGATTACCATGATTTAATGGAAAAAATGAGTGTACAAGTTGGATCATATATCCAAGGTCAAATTATTGTTTCATTTTGTATTGGTATCTTACTCTTTATAGGCTATTCAATTATTGGTCTTGATTACGGTCTTGTACTTGCTTGTATAGCTGCTGTTACTAGTGTTGTACCTTACCTAGGACCAACGATTGCTATTTCACCAGCCATCATTATAGCGATTATTACATCGCCATTCATGTTATTGAAATTAATTGTAGTATGGACGCTTGTTCAATTTATTGAGGGACATTTCATTTCACCTAATGTTATGGGTAAAACATTGAAAATTCATCCTTTAACGATTATTTTCATCTTATTGAGTGCTGGTAATTTATTAGGTATTGTTGGTGTTATTTTAGGTATTCCTGGTTATGCAATACTTAAAGTATTAGTCTCACACCTATTCTTATTATTTAAACGTCGTTATAACAACTATTATGGTGATGATTCAGGAGAATATGAAATTAAAAAAGAAGAAACTAAAGAATATACTCAAGCTGAATAAACTTTAAACGAGTATTAAGTGTAACAGCCAGTTTATCTAGCTTTCTCAGTTTTAGTTACCTTAGCGGGAATGAGATAATGAATTCATTTTGGATTCTGTCTCATTCCCGTCCTTTTTTTAAAAGTATTTAATCTTACACACATTACAATACTGTTAGTATGAGTTATACATATTCATATGTTCATTCAAATGAAGGTATGATATATTTTTAAATAATCGTAGGTAAAGGTAGAGGTATGACATGACTGAAGAACTTAAGAATAGATTATTATCAATACTCAAATTTGTTTTTGCTGCAGTTTTATTTATAGCAGTTGTTGCAACGCTATATCATGAATTAGCACACATTAATTTTAAACAAACACTTGAAGCATTTAGCAAAATTAATCGTTGGTATCTAGTTGGCTTATTCATTTGCGGTGGTTCAGCTATGATTTTACTAAGTTTGTATGATCTTATCTTAGTAAAAGGGTTAAAACTGGATATACCGCTTATTAGGGTTTTTAAAATTAGCTATATCATTAATGCACTTAATGCCATTGTTGGCTTTGGTGGATTTATAGGGGCTGGATTTAGAGCATTTATTTATAAAAATTATACAACTGATAGAAAAAAATTAGTTCATGCCATTTCAATCATACTGATTTCTATGTTAACGGGTTTGAGTCTTTTATCAATCCTTGTCGTGTTACATATCTTTGATGCTTCTCATATAATAAATAAAGTAAGTTGGGTTCGATGGATTTTATATGTTGTTGCATTATTTTTACCTTTATTTATTGCCTATACCATGATTAACCCTATTGATCGTAACAATAAATATTTAGGTGTTTATTGCACATTAGTATCAAGTTTTGAGTGGCTGGCAGCTGCGACAGTACTCTATTTATCAACAGTTATTGTAGATATTAACATAGCATTCACGACTGTTATCGGTATATTCATCATTGCTGCTCTTTCTGGATTGGTTAGTTTCATACCAGGTGGCTTCGGTGCTTTCGATTTAGTTGTATTATTAGGTCTTAAGTCTTTAGGTGTTCCTGAAGAAAAAGTATTATTAGCGTTATTATTATATCGCTTCGCTTATTACTTTGTACCAGTTATTATTGCACTTGTTTTATCTACATTTGAGTTTGGATCATCTGCGCGAAAATACTTCGAAGAATCTAAATATTTTGTACCTGCAAGAGATGTAACATCTTTTTTATTCTCTTATCAAAAAGATATTGTTGCTAAGATTCCGTCATTTGCCTTAGCTACGTTAGTACTAATAACAAGTTTTGTTTTCTTTATTAATAACATTACAATTGTTTATGATGGTTTATACGATGATCATCATTTCGCATATTATATTATGTTATCTGTGCATACAAGTGCTTGCTTATTATTACTTATCAATGTTAGAGGGGTATTTAAACAAAGCCGACGTGCTATTTTGTTTGTAATGATTTCACTTGTTTTAATATTTAGTGCAACAGTATATACTTATGCATCTTTAATTCTTTTATCATGGATTTTATTAATATTTGTATTACTTGTTCTCGCTTATCGTCGTTCTAAAGTGATGAAACGACCATTCAGATTAAAACGTTTAATTTTTACAATTATTTTAAGTATGCTAGTGTTGTATATTAATCATTTTATAATTTCAGAAACTTTATATGCACTTGATATTTACCACATTGAAATGGATACTTCTTTATTGAAATATTATTTCTGGTTAACGATTCTTGTAGTAGTCATACTTGTAGGTATCGTCGCATGGTTATTGGGGTCTAGATACACTAGACCACACCAATTAGAAGATTTATCGAGATGTAAATCAATTATTGAAACGTATGGTGGCAATTATTTAAGTCATTTAATCTATAGTGGAGATAAAGATGTCTTTATGCATGAAGCGCAACAAGCTTTTTTAATGTATCGCTACAAAGGTAACGCTCTTGTTGTGTTAGGAGATCCAATCGGTGATACGAAGGCGTTTCAGTCTTTACTTATTGATTTTTATAACTACGGTGAAAAGTTAGGCTATGACATTATATTCTATCAAGTGTCAGATCGCTTTATGCCGCTATATCATAATTTTGGTAATCAGTTTTTCAAACTTGGTGAAGAGGCCATTATAGATTTAACTCAATTTACGACATCAGGAAAGAAACGTCGTGGTTTCCGAGCAACACTTAATAAATTTGATGATTTAAATATTCAATTTGAAATTTTAGAGCCACCTTTTTCGAAAGATCTCATTTTTCAATTAAAACAAGTTAGTGATCAATGGCTAGATGGACGTAATGAAATGCATTTTTCAGTAGGTCAATTTACAGAAGAGTATTTACAACAAGCACCTATTGGAATAATGAAGAATGAAGAAGGTAAAGTCATTGCGTTTTGCACTTTAATGCCTACTTATTATAATGAAGCTATTTCAGTAGATTTAATTCGTTGGTTACCTGATTTAGATTTACCTTTAATGGATGGCCTATATCTACATATGTTACTTTGGGGTAAAGATAAAGGCTATAAAGCATTTAACATGGGTATGGCAACTTTATCAAATGTAGGTCAATTAAATTACTCTTATCCTCGAGAGCGTGTAGCTGGGCGTGTATTTGAACACTTCAATGGTCTATATCGCTTTCAAGGACTACGTAAGTACAAAGAAAAATATAGTCCAAATTGGGAACCAAGATTTTTGGTTTATAGAAAAGATAGTTCACTATGGTATAGTATGTTAAAAGTAATGAGAGTTATTCGTCATAAATAATTGTTAAAAAAAGGCATCCAACAAGTGAATGGGTGATAATCACTTTGAAGGGTGCCTTTAATTATTTAAAACTTTAATTGGATTTATAGTTTGCTCGGTCTTGTTGTTCTTGAGCATAACGCTCAGGATTCTTTTTGTAAAAATCTTGATGATATTCTTCTGCTTTGTAAAAAGTTGAAGCGGATAATATTTTAGTCGCTATTGCTTTTTCTGAATGAATTGTTTGCTCGAGTTGGTGAACGTATTGCTCAGCAAGTCTTTTTTGATCCTCATTCGTGTAGAATATAGCTGTTCTATATTGTGAACCTCTATCTTGAAACTGGCCACCATCATCAATGGGATCAATAACCGAGAAAAATACTTCTAATAATTTATTATAAGAAAACAATGCAACATCATATTCAATTTTTACAGTTTCATAATGTCCTGTGGTCCCACTTTTCACATCTTCATAAGTAGGGTTGTGAGTTGAACCACCCATATAGCCAGATGTTACTGTTTCTATACCATCGAATTGATCGAAAGGTTTGGTCATACACCAGAAACACCCACCAGCAAAATATGCTGTATTAATATTCATTTATGCCATCCTTTCATTGGACCTTAGTACCATTTATTTAAAAATTACTTGATTTTTTAAAGCAACTTCTATAATTTAATTATATATAATTATAGTACATAGATATACAATTTTGAAGATTTTTACTAGACGTAAGGTAGGTAAATATGACAGAAGAGAAGGATAAGACAGTATACAGACGACAAGCAGACGCACAGACACCTTCTAAACGACGGAATAAGAAAAAACTACGTAAATTACCTTTTATCATTTTGATTATATTGATATTGCTAATCGCAGCTATTATCTATATTGTCCATGGTTATCGTAGTGGTGTTAATTACGCTGAGAAACATGCAAAAGATATCAAAGTACATAAGTTTAATGGACCAGTAAAAAATGACGGTAAGATTTCTGTACTTGTGTTAGGTGCTGACAAAGCTAGCGGTGGTAAGTCGCGTTCAGATTCCATCATGGTAGTTCAATATGATTATATTCATAAGAAAATGAAAATGATGTCAGTGATGCGTGATATTTATGCGGAAATACCTGGATATCAGAATTATAAAATTAATGCAGCCTATTCACTTGGCGGACCTGAACTTCTTAGAAAGACTTTAAATAAGAATTTAGGTATTAATCCTGAATATTATGCAGTCATTGATTTTACGGGCTTTGAAAAGATGATTGATGAATTAGAACCTAATGGCGTTCCTATGGACGTAGAAAAAGATATGTCTGAAAATATTGGCGTATCTCTTAAAAAAGGTCATCATCGTTTAAACGGTAAAGAATTACTTGGATATGCGAGATTTAGACATGATGAGGAAGGAGATTTTGGGCGAGTTAGACGTCAACAACAAGTTATGCAGACGTTGAAAAAAGAGTTAGTTACACCTAGCTCAGTAATAAAATTGCCTAAAGTAGCTGGTATATTAAGGGGCTATATTAATACAAGTATGCCAAATTCAGCTATCTTCCAAACAGGTATTAGTTACGGTATAAGAGGAGATAAGAACGTAGAATCTCTTACGGTTCCAATTAATAATTCGTACCAGAATATTAATACAAATAACGATGGCAGTGCCTTAGAGATTGATAAGGAGAAAAATAAAAAAGCTGTCAAAGAATTTCTAAATAACTAAAACGTAAAAGAGTGCACTCAATTGGGTGCACTCTTTTTTTACGCTTTCAATAAATACCATAATATTATTATGTAAACTAATCAAAGTTTTATTCTGCGTCTGATTTTCTAACTCCTGCAACGCCATAGTGATTTTTTTGCATTTCTTCAATAATCACATGAATTGCCTCTCTGTTAGCTCCTGTAGTTTTTTCAACTGCATTTGTTACTTCTGTTACTAAATTTTTTAATTGTTCATCTGAGCGTCCTTCTAACAATTTAACATTGATGATTGGCATCTTATTTCCTCCTTGAATTAGTAATTTCATCCATAGTATAGCATGTTTTAGGACAGTACTCCAAAAGAAATTTGAGAACATTAGTTCTTATTTTTATTGAAATAGAACAAGTGTTCGTATATAATAAAAATGAATAAGGGAGGTATCTTGGCATGTATGATTATAATTTATTGGAAGAAAGAGACATATTATGTATCGATCAAAAGAGTTTTTTTGCTAGTGTGTCATGTATCCAAAAGGGATTGGATCCTCTAGAAACAAAGTTAGCAGTAGTTGCAGACACTAAAAGACAAGGATCGGTTGTTTTAGCAGCCACACCTAAATTAAAAGAAATTGGTATCAAAACAGGGTCAAGACTATTCGAGATTCCGCATCGTAATGATATTTATATTATCAATCCTAGCATGAGAAAATATTTAGAAGTTTCAATAGCAATTTCTAAAATTGCGCTTAAATATGTACCGGGAGAAGATTTACATCAATACAGTATAGATGAATTCTTTTTAGATGTGACTGATAGCTATCATCGATTTAACTCTACTGTACAATCATTTGCAGAAAGATTACAAAAGGAAATAGAAGATAAAACAGGGATATATTGCACTATTGGTATAGGATCAAACATGTTATTAAGTAAGGTCGCAATGGATATTGAAGCAAAACATACATCCAATGGTATTACAGAATGGAGATATCATGATGTCCCACAAAAGATGTGGAAAATTACGCCATTACGTGATTTTTGGGGCATTAACAAGAAAACAGAAGCAAAGCTCAATAAGAAAGGGATTGTAACTGTTGGAGATTTAGCTCAATATCCATACAGATTTCTTAAAAGAGATTTTGGTGTATTAGGGGTAGATATGCATTTACATGCTAATGGTATTGATCAAAGTAAATTGAGAGAAAAATATAATGTTACTAATCCATCCATATGTAAAAGCCAAATACTGATGAGAGATTATCGGTTTGAGGAGTCGAAAATTGTAATGCAAGAATTAATTGAAGACGTTGCTAGTAGAATAAGAGCACGTAAACAACTGGCAAGAACAATTCACTTTTCATTTGGTTATACAGAAGGCGGTGGTGTTCATAAGCAATATACACTAACAGATGCGACAAACTTAGAACGAGACATCTATAAAGTAGTCAATTATTATGCGAATCAATTGTGTGATAAGAATGCACTGTATCGAACATTGAGCGTATCATTGACTCAACTTATTAATGAGGAAGACCGCCAGCTTAACTTATTTATAGACGAATATGAAAGAAGAAGAGATGAAAAGCTAGCTAAAACCATTGATTACTTACAAAATAAATATGGTAAGGGAATCGTATCTAAAGCGATATCTTACACTGATGCTGGAACAAAGCATGGTCGCTTGGGCTTAATGGCAGGGCATAAAATGTAAAATATATCCTCCTATCAATGAAGTGAGCATTTAAAAGAAATCGAGCGCACTTCATTGTATTAGGAGGACATTATTATAGAATGTATGTTTCAAAATCACTGAGCGCCTTAATACCTCGTTCACGATCTTCAGGAGTTTTAAAGCTAATTTGCAAAGCACCTAAAATATCTTCACGAATTTCAAGGATCTTTAAGTTACTTATAGAAATATTATGTAAACTCAAAATAGAAGTTACTTTGCTAATCATACCTGATTTATCTGGAATATCTACATAGAGATCATACGCAATACTTAGTGCACCTTGTTGTTTAACGGGCAGTTGATCCCTAAATTTTTTAGCACTTGAAAAGAAATTATGGACTTCGTTAGTATCATTTAAACGAATATGGGATGAAATTGAATCTAACTGTTGTTGCAACATTTCTAATAGGTGTAATATATTTTCTTGATTGCTAAACGAAATATCTCTCCACATATCTGCGTTACTACTAGCTATACGTGTGACATCTCTAAAACCACCAGCTGCTAATTGTGTTACTAGACTATGATTTTTTGAGTTTGTTTCACTCAAATGAACTAAGCTTGAAGCGATGATATGTGGAATATGACTCACAACTCCAGTAACATAATCGTGCTCTTGTGCCGATGTTGTTATAAATTTTGCCGATGTAGTTGATAACAATGTTTGTAGCTTTTTAGCCGATTCAGCATTACGTGCATCATCATAAACGAGAATGTAATAAGCGTTTTCGAATAAATGCTTTTTTGAATTAAGAACACCAGATTTATGACTTCCAGCCATAGGATGGCCACCTACAAGATGAATGTTGTTGTTTAAGAGAAACTTTTCATAGCTTTGAATATTGGATTTAGTGCTACCAGTATCAGTTACAATTAAATGAGATTGTGTTTGATAATTAGGTAATTCTTTTAAGTATAATTCAGTTTGTTGTACTGGGGTAGCGTAAATGATGATATCTGCATTTTTTACGCCTTCACTATAGTCTTCAATTTTATTATCAATTATTCCTATTGATAATGCTTTTTCAAGTTGATCTTTATCAGCGTCGAATGCTGATATTGTTAGATTAGGTTGATAATATTTTAAATTACTTGCTAAACTGCCACCAATCAAACCGAGTCCAATAAATAAAATATTTTTCATGATGAATCACCTTATTTCAAAATTTTCAGAATATGTACATTGTAAGGTAGAGTGTGCAGATAAACAATAGTAAAATGAATGAATTAATAGTGATAGTTCTATAAATACGATAAAATGTTATCAATAATTATTTTAAAAAAGGGGAGATAATGATGACGCAAAAAGTATTGAAAACAATAAAAGAACTTACAGAAATTAATAGCCCATCTGGTAATGCTACGGAAGCAATTAATTATGTTAAGAACAAAGTTGAAGCGTTAGGTTATGATACTAAGACAACAAATAAAGGTGCCTTAATTATCGAAGTACAAGGTGAAAATGATGAACAACAAAGATGCATTACTGCCCATGTAGATACACTAGGCGCGATGGTAAAAGAAATTAAAGAAGATGGTCGATTATCTATTAGTTTAATAGGTGGATTTACATATAACGCGATTGAAGGAGAGTATTGTGAGATACAAACTGATTCAGGACAAGTATATACAGGAACGATTTGTTTGCATGAAACAAGTGTCCATGTTTACAGAAATAATCATGAAATACCTAGAGATGGGGAACATATGGAAATTCGTATCGATGAAAAAACAACGTCTGATCAAGAGACAAGAGATTTAGGGATTGAAGTGGGAGATTTTGTAAGTTTTGATCCCAGAACTGAAATTACATCATCAGGATTTATTAAATCAAGACACTTAGATGATAAAGCAAGTGTAGCAATGATACTAGAACTGCTTGAGAAACTTAAACAAGAAGAAACGCAATTACCACATACGACTCAGTTTTATATTTCTAATAACGAAGAAATAGGATATGGTGCAAATGCATCAATATCGGATAAGATAGTAGAGTTTATTGCATTTGATATGGGAGCGCTAGGCGATGGTCAAACCTCAGATGAATATACTGTATCGATTTGTGCTAAAGATGGATCAGGTCCTTATCATAGAGAATTAAAATCACATTTAATAAATTTATGTAAAATTAATGACATACCTTATAAAGTTGATATTTATCCTTATTATAGTTCTGATGCATCAGCAGCACTAAAAGCAGGTGCAGACATTCGTCATGGTTTATTTGGTGCTGGTATAGAATCATCTCACGCGCTTGAAAGAACTCATATTGAGTCTATTGATGCAACTCAAAATCTTTTATACGCATATTGTTTATCGCCAATAAATTTATAATTGATTGTTGACAAATAAAATAGAGTTTTGTATTATACTGAATTATAAGAAATATCAAACAATTCTATGAATGAAGTAGATAATATGATTTGTAGCAAATAGAAAGCCAATGGGTGATGTAAATTGGCACAACATATTAATTGAATTGGGTCTAGAATTTTAAACTTTAATAAAGTATGAGTGAACAAAGTATTGTTAACTAAGGTGGCACCACGGTAACGCGTCCTTATAGAGCAAAGCGCGTATGCTGTGGTGTTTTTATGTACAATTAAATAGGCATAATTGAAGTAGTGGTGAGTAAGGTAGTGACAGAAAGTTGATGGTAGATGCAAATCAACACCCCTTATCATGAATTTGGGTTTATGCTGAAAGACAAATCAATAAGACTGAGTGAACGCTTAATATTCCGATTATTCGGAATATTGCGTTAATTAAGGTGGTACCGCGCGTTAGCGTCCTTTACATAAGGAGGCTGACGTTTTTTAGTGAAAGGGATGAGAAAATGGAATTTTATTATGAAGTATTGAAAGCTCACATAACGCCTGAAGCTTTAGGACAGTTGAATGAACGTAAAATTATATTTGAAAGCGCAAGTCAACAACAATTAAAAGGCAGATACTCTATCGTTGCATTCGATTATTATGGCACCGTCAAATTAAACGATAATGAATTAATTATTAAGACTTTGAAAGAAGATAAAGTTATAACTACTGAGCCATATAATTATTTAAAAACATTCATCAATCAATTTGATTGTGTCATAAATGATGAAAAATTAAAGCAACTGCCATTTATTTCTGGCTTTATGGGAACGTGTAGTTTTGATTTAGTGCGACAAGAATTTCCAATTTTAAAACGAGTGGCTATTAAGAGTATGAAAACAATATCAGATGTGTCTTTCTACATGATAGAGGATGTATTTGTATTTGATCATTACAAGGATGAATTATACGTGATTGCTTCTAATCAATTTTCAAAAGCAAGTAATGCAGAATTAAAATTAAGAGTGAAGCATAGAATTCAAGCATTGTCTCAAATTAAAGTTTACCAAGAGAATAATAAAATGGTGCCTAAGAGATCAGAGATAAAAGCAAATATTTCTGATAAACAATTTATCGATATTGTTACTCAAATGAAACAACGGATTACTGAAGGAGATATGTTTCAAGTTGTACCTTCTAGAATATATAGCTACCAACATCATTTCGGAAAAAATAAAAACCAATTGAGTTATCAGCTTTATCAAAATTTAAAACGTAAGAACCCTAGTCCATATATGTATTACATGAACATGGAAAATGAGATTGTAGTTGGAAGTTCACCAGAAAGCTTTGTAGCAGTGCACAACGGTGAAGTGATAACTAATCCAATTGCAGGAACGATTAGACGTGGCACTACCCCAGAGATAGATGAACGTAATGCACACCAGTTAATTACAGATGAGAAAGAGATAAGCGAACATAGCATGCTTGTAGATTTAGGTAGAAATGATATTCATAGGGTGAGTATTACAGGGACATCTGAGATATCAAAACTAATGGTGATTGAAAAATATGAACATGTCATGCATATCGTTAGTGAAGTAAAAGGAAAAATTAGAAAAGATATATCTCCAATGACGATCATAGCAAGTCTTTTACCAACTGGGACAGTATCGGGAGCACCTAAACTAAGAGCTATTCAACGCATATATGAATCCTATCCATATAAAAGAGGCGTCTATAGCGGTGGCGTTGGTTATATCAATTGTAATCAAAATTTAGATTTTGCATTGGCAATACGAACCATGTTGATTGATGACGACACTGTTAATGTTGAGGCAGGCTGTGGTGTTGTGTACGATTCTATACCTGAAAAGGAACTTGAAGAAACACGACTTAAAGCAAAAAGCTTATTGGAGGTAACACCATGATATTAATTATAGATAATTACGATTCGTTTACGTATAACTTGGTTGATATAGTTAGTCAAATTGATGAAGTGATAATTAAATATCCAGATGATAAAGATGTATTGAACTATTTAGAGAAAATTGATGGGGTAATCATTTCTCCGGGTCCTGGTCACCCTTTAGATGGCGATGAATTGGTAAAAATTATCGATAAATATCATGCTTTACCAATTTTAGGTATTTGTTTAGGTGCTCAAGCATTAACGTGCTACTACGGTGGCAAAGTTATTCAAGGAGAGAAAGTCATGCATGGAAAGGTAGATACACTTGAAGTTAAAAACGAGTCAGAACTCTATTTGACGATACCGCACCAATTCAAAATTATGAGATATCATTCACTTGTAAGTGAGATGAAGTCTTTCCCTAAGAATTTAATCATTACTGGAAGAACATCAGATTCAATACAATCCTTCGAGGACAAACAATATCTTCATTTCGGTATACAGTATCATCCAGAATCATTTGCTACTGAGTTTGGTTCACAAATTATTGAAAACTTCATTCGTATTGTAAAAGAAAGGGTGAATTTGAATGGGATTACTAAAACAATTGGATAATGACATAACTTTAACGCAATCAGAGACAACACAATTCATAACCTATCTAACTAATCCTGAAATTGATGTGGAAGACAAGGTCGACTTATTAAGGCGATTTACGGAAAAGGAAATTAAACAACAAGAATTAACCTATGTCGTCAATAGCTTAATTCAAACCATGTATCCTAATCAACCAACATATGAAGGAAGTATGTGTGTATGCGGTACAGGAGGGGATAAGTCGAACAGTTTCAATATTTCTACAACAGTGTCTTTTGTAGTAGCAAGCGCTGGTATTCCAGTCATTAAACACGGAAATAGAAGTATAACATCCCATTCAGGGAGTACTGATTTGTTAAATGAATTGGGAATAAAGACGACAAAAGTTTCAGAAGTCCCATTACAAATTGAAGAACAGGGATTGGCATTCATTAGCGCAATGGAGTCTTATCCAATAATGAAATATATTCAACCTGTTAGAAAAATGATTTCTATACCGACCATCTTTAATATAGTTGGGCCACTTATCAATCCATTTAAATTGACCTATCAAGTGTTAGGAGTGTACGACCCAAGTCGATTGTACATGATAGCACAAACATTGAAAGATTTAGGGCGACGAAGGGCAATAGTGTTACATGGAGCAAATGGTATGGATGAAGCTACGCTTTCAGGAGACAATGAAGTTTATGAATTAAATGAAAATGGAGACATAACGCATTATTTTATAAATGCTAAAGATTATGGTTTGAAGATTGCAAGTAATCAAGATTTACAAGGAGGCAGTCCAAAAGAAAATAAAATGATTACATTAGATATTTTAAGTGGAGATGATAAAACTTGTAGAAGAGATGTTGTTTTATTAAATGCTGCACTTGCGTTATACGTTTCTGAAAAGGTAGATACGATAGCATCTGGAATAAATTTAGCTACGTTCTTAATTGATAGTGGTCGAGCGATGGAACAATTTATGAAAATGAGAGGTGATATCTGTGACGATATTAAGTGAAATAGTGGATTATAAAGAGCAATTATTAAAAGACGGCTATTATCATGATAAATTACAAAATTTGAAAGAGGTCAAACATAAAAATAAATCACGATTAACGGATGCTTTAATTAAAAATGACAATTTAACATTAATTGCTGAAATTAAATCAAAGAGTCCATCTGTAAAAGCTTTTCAACAAACAAATATATTTAAACAAGTAAGTGATTATGAACGTTATGGAGCAAATGCTATCTCCGTATTAACAGACGAACGATATTTCGGTGGTAGCTTTGAAAGATTACAGCAAATATCAGAAACAACACAATTACCTGTTTTATGTAAAGATTTCATCATTGATCCGCTTCAAATTGATGTTGCACAAAAAGCAGGTGCTTCAATTATTTTACTCATTGTAAATATTCTTACCGACGAAAAGTTACGACAACTCTATCAATATGCAAGTTCTAAGGGACTAGAAGTGTTAGTAGAGGTACATGATGGTATTGAGTTACAACGTGCCTATCAGTTAAATCCACAAATCATTGGGGTAAACAATCGTGATTTAAAATCATTCAACACCGATGTTAAACATACTAATCAAATACTTAAGTGTAAGAAAGAGAACTATTTATATATATCTGAAAGTGGAATTCATTCACAACAAGAGGTTAAGCAAATAGTAAAAAGTGGGATCGATGGCTTATTAGTTGGTGGAGCCTTAATGAATTGTAATGAGTTAGAACATTTTATACCCTCACTTAAATTAAAAAAGGTGAAACAATGATTTTAAAATTTTGCGGCATAAAAACTAAAGTAGAAGCATTAAGCATTCGACCACTCAATATAAACATGGTGGGATTTATACACTATCCCAAAAGTAAACGACATTTGGAAATTGAACAAATAAACAAACTATCTAGATTGTTGCCAGACGAAATAGATAGAGTAGTCGTATTAGTTAATCCAACATTGCAATTAATAAAGAAAATTATTAATACTACTAATATTAATGCCATCCAACTCCATGGTGATGAGACGATAGATTTTATCAAACAGCTTCGTTTAAATTTTAAGAATATTAAGATAATTAAAGCTTTACCAGCTACCCAAAATATAATAAATGATATCGACCAATTCAAAGAGCATGTTGACTTATTTATTATAGATACGCCATCAGAGCAATATGGTGGGACTGGACAATCTTTTGATTGGACATTGCTTAAGGGCTTAGATCAATCTATACCGTTTTTAATTGCTGGAGGTATTGATGTTGATAAGATAAAACAAATTGAACCATTGAAGTTGAATCACTTAGGTTATGACATTTCAAGCGGCATTGAAACGAATGGTATGAAAGACAAAAATAAAATGTTAACTGTGATACAACAAGTGAAGGGAGAATTATAATATGTATAATATACAAACTGAAGCAGATGAATTAGGTTTTTTCGGAGAATATGGTGGGCAATATGTTCCAGAGACATTAATGCCAGCAATTATTGAATTAAAACAAGCGTATAACAAGGCTAAACAAGATCAATCATTTCAAGATGAATTAACTTATTATTTGAAAGAATATGTAGGTAGAGAAACCCCATTGACTTATGCAAAATCATATAGTGAAGCGTTGGGTGGAGCTCAAATATATTTAAAACGTGAGGATTTGAATCATACCGGCGCACATAAAATTAATAATGCAATAGGGCAAGCTTTATTGGCAAAACGTATGGGCAAAAATAAACTAGTTGCTGAAACGGGCGCGGGTCAGCATGGTGTAGCAAGTGCCACAGTAGCTGCGCTATTTGATATGGAATTAATCGTATTTATGGGAAGAGAAGATATCAAACGTCAACAGCTTAATGTATTTCGTATGGAATTATTAGGAGCTAAAGTTGAAGCAGTGGATGAAGGTCAAGGAACACTTTCTGATGCGGTAAACAAGGCATTACAGTATTGGGTAAGTCATGTTGAAGATACACACTATTTACTAGGTTCGGCATTAGGACCTGATCCTTTTCCAACGATGGTCAGAGATTTTCAAAGTGTTATAGGTCAAGAAATTAAAGAACAATTACTTCAAAAAACTGGTCGATTACCAGATGCAGTTGTTGCATGTATAGGTGGAGGGTCTAATGCAATAGGGACTTTTTATCCATTTATTAGAGATAAGGTCAAATTATATGGTGTAGAGGCTGCGGGACAAGGGATTGATAGTGCTAAGCACGCACTTGCAATTGGAAAAGGACGTCCGGGCGTACTTCATGGTTCAAAAATGTACTTAATTCAAGATGAATATGGACAAGTAGAATTAGCACACTCTATATCTGCAGGTTTGGATTATCCAGGTATAGGTCCTGAACATTCATATTATCACGATATTGGACGTGTGCAATATAAACATGCCACTGATACAGAAGCAATGGAGGCGCTCATCCGCTTCAGCAAAATGGAAGGAATCATACCTGCCATTGAAAGTGCACATGCACTTAGTTATGTTGAAAAGTTAGCACCTAAAATGAATAAAGATGAAATTTTAGTAGTTACTATTTCAGGTCGTGGTGACAAGGATATGGAAACAATTAGACACTATATGCAAACAAGAGGTGAATCACATGACTAAATTATTTATTCCATATATTATGGGGAATAAGTCATTTATTAAAAATATGAAAATCTTAGATGAGAATGGTGCTGATATAATAGAAATTGGTGTACCATTCTCTGACCCAGTAGCTGATGGTCCCATAATAATGGAAGCAGGCAACCGAGCTATCAAGCAAGGCGTGACCATTAATTACATTTTTAATGAATTATCCAAAAACAAAGATGAAATTAATTGCAAATATGTACTAATGACGTATTTCAATATCATTGTTTCTTATGGTGAAGAAGCATTCTTTAAAGAATGTGAAAAAGTAGGTGTTTACGGCGTGATTATTCCGGATTTGCCTTACGAATTAACTCAAAAATTAAAGCATAAAATATCCAAATTTGATGTTAAAGTGATATCTCTCATATCAATGACTGCAAATGATGACCGTATAAAAGAAATTGTAAAGCATGCTGAAGGGTTTATATACACTGTAACTATGAATGCAACAACAGGCAAAAATGGAACGTTTCATCCTCAATTAAAAGATAAATTAAAACATCTAAAAGCATATACGGATATACCTGTAGTTGCAGGTTTTGGCATTAGAACTAAAGACCATATAAAGGATTTAGCTACTGTTGCTGACGGCGTAGTCATTGGTAGTGAAATTGTAAAACGCTTTTGTCAAGATAATAACGAGGATACGATTAACTATTTGAAACAAGTAAGAGAAACGCTAGATACGCTTTAGGTATAAGATGTACCTTGGTGGATATATAATGTATAGAAGAAGTTTACTAGGGATTAAGACGATATTTGATGTCTTAATCTCTATTCATTTATTTTGCAAAATATTTCAATCTAATAAATGGTTTGTATTTTAGTTTTGTTAATATCTATTGTATACTTAATGAAACTGGATAAATAAATTTTTGGTTGAAGATAAAGATATTATTGAAAATTATAATTTAAATTTCGAACTAAAAAGTAGATAAAGATTCTTTGAAGTAGGAGCAATAAATAATGAAGTTTACAAATTTAACAGCTGCAGAGTTTGGCAATTATACAGATAAGATGCCATATAGTCATTTCACACAAATGACTGAAAACTATGAGATGAAAGTTGCAAATAAAACAGAAACTCACTTAGTTGGTATAAAAAATAAAGATAATGAGGTCATTGCAGCCTGCATGTTGACAGCAGTACCAGTCATGAAATTTTTCAAGTACTTTTATTCTAACCGAGGACCTGTAATTGATTATGATAATAGAGAGCTTGTTCACTTTTTCTTTAATGAGTTAACAAAGTATTTAAAACAGCATAATTGTCTTTATGTTCGAGTTGACCCTTATTTACCATACCAATATTTAAATCATGATGGTGAAATTACAGGTAATGCTGGTAATGATTGGTTCTTTGATAAGATGAAGCATCTCGGATTTAAACACGAAGGCTTTACAAAAGGTTTTGATCCGATTAAACAAATCCGATATCATTCTGTTTTAGATTTAAAAAATAAAACATCTAAAGATATATTAAATGGAATGGATAGTCTACGTAAACGTAATACTAAAAAAGTTCAAAAAAATGGTGTGAAAGTTAAGTTCTTATCAGAAGAAGAACTTCCAATCTTCCGTTCATTTATGGAAGATACAACCGAAACAAAAGAATTCCAAGATAGAGATGATAGTTTCTATTATAATCGCTATAGACATTTCAAAGATCGCGTGCTTGTACCACTAGCTTATATTAAGTTTGATGAGTACATCGAAGAATTACAAAATGAACGTGAAACTTTAAATAAAGATGTTAATAAAGCTTTAAAAGATATTGAAAAACGACCAGACAATAAAAAGGCATTTAATAAAAAAGAAAATCTTGAAAAACAATTAGATGCCAATCAACAAAAATTAGACGAGGCTAAAAAATTACAAGCCGAACATGGTAATGAATTACCAATTTCAGCAGGTTTCTTCTTTATTAATCCATTTGAAGTCGTTTATTATGCAGGTGGAACTTCTAATAAATATAGACATTTTGCAGGCAGTTATGCTGTTCAATGGACAATGATTAACTATGCAATTGATCATGGTATTGATAGATACAATTTCTATGGTATTAGCGGTGATTTCAGTGAAGACGCTGAAGATGTTGGAGTAATTAAATTTAAAAAAGGTTTCAATGCAGACGTAATTGAGTATGTTGGAGACTTTGTGAAACCTATTAACAAACCTATGTATTCAGTGTATAAGACACTCAAAAAGATTAAAAAAAAGATTTAATTAAGAGGGGAATAGACGAATATGAAATTTACAGAGTTAACAGTTAAAGAATTCGAAAACTTTGTACAAAACCCATCATTAGAAAGCCATTACTTCCAAATGAAAGAGAATATTCAAACACGTGAAAATGATGGCTTTGAAGTAGTGTTACTAGGTGTAAAAGATGAAAGCAATAAAGTACTATCTGCTAGTCTTTTCTCTAAAATACCGACCATGGGAAGCTATGTATATTACTCAAATCGAGGCCCAGTAATGGACTATTCTGATTTAGGCTTAGTTGATTTTTATTTACGTGAATTAGAAAAGTATTTACATCAACACCAATGCTTATACGTTAAAATTGATCCATATTGGATTTATCAAATTTATGATAAAGATATTAATCCACTTGAAGATAGAGAGAAAAATGATGCTGTAGTTAATTTATTTAAATCACATGGATATGAACACCATGGATTCACTACTGAATACGACACATCAAGTCAAGCAAGATGGATGGGTGTTAGCTATCTAAAAGGAGAAACACCTGCATCATTAAGAAAACAATTTGATAGCCAACGTAAAAGAAATATTAATAAAGCGATAAACTACGGGGTAAAAGTAAGATTCCTTGGTAGAGATGAGTTTCATATATTCTTAGACTTATACCGTGAAACAGAAGCAAGAACAGGTTTCGTATCAAAAACAGACGAATATTTCTATAACTTCTTTGATACTTATGGAGATAAAGTGCTTGTTCCACTTGCATATATTGATTTAGATGAATACATAAAATCATTGCAAGACGCTTTAAATGATAAAGAAAACCGTCGTGATCAAATGATGGCAAAAGAAAATAAAAATGATAAACAACTTAGAAAAATTGCAGAATTAGATAAGCAAATTGAACACGATAAAAAAGAACTCTTACAAGCAAGCGAATTACGTCAAACAGATGGCCAAATCTTGAATTTGGCATCAGGAATTTTCTTTGCAAATTCATATGAAGTGAATTACTTCTCTGGAGGTTCATCTGAAAAATATAATAATTATATGGGACCATATATGATGCATTGGCATATGATGAACTATTGCTTCGAACATGGATATGATCGATATAATTTTTATGGTTTATCTGGTGATTTTACAGAGAACAGTGAAGATTATGGTGTTTATCGCTTTAAAAGAGGATTTAATGTTTACATTGAAGAGCTAATCGGGGACTTCTATAAACCTATAAATAAGGTTAAATATTGGTTGTTTAATACACTTAATAAAATTCGCAAAAAAGTAAAAAAATAAATTGATGATATTAAAGGCTGTGACATGGTGGATGTCGCAGCCTTTATTTATCGTAACTAGTGATAGAGACAAGTTACAATACAGTGTAGGTAAATTCTAAGTTGATTTTCATGTTGCCTCCTACAATTTAATATTACCACACGTCTGATTTTTAGCAATAATATTACAAAACAAATTTATTTTGCTAAATTTAAAATATTTAAATTATTATTCTTTAGCAAATTTTGTTAAGACTAACAATTTACATAAATAGATAGCAAGATTAATACGAAAGAGTTACGATTCATTTAAGTGTAATAATTAAACCTAATATCTAAAATAGAAATTATTACATTTACTTAAATCTATATAATAAGAGTTCTTGATGACTCGCTTTATGTACATGATATTAATAATTGCTGCAGTACTCAATTAGTTAACAATTAGCTTTGTCAAAGATTAAACACTTTATCATAGGATTAATATCTCTAAACGTATAGACATATAAATAACCATGTGTATTTATGAGTTTTAAATTAATTAACTTAGGATGAACAATTTATTTAAGCTGAATATTGTAAGATAACAAGCAATCATACATAACAATAATAAAACATGTTCAGAAATCGTCCTGACAGCGTATCAATTTAAAGGTTTTATGTAGATAATTATTTGTGTTTCATTTTAGTTTACATAATATATATTATAGGAAGTTATATGTAGTAACTCAGGGGACCTATCTTACTACCTACTATGTCTGATTCTATATGTACATTTACTATCTATTCAGCAATAATTCATTTAAATATCTGGCTATATATAGTTATATATGCTTAACTCTAAATATACTATTATATATAAAGGAGCTAATTATGAATATCGTGTTGGATATTGATGGAACAATTTGCTTTGATGGTCGTCAAATTGACTGTAAAATTATTGACCAACTTTTTAGTTTACATAATATAGGACATAAAATTATTTTTGCTTCAGCTAGACCAATTCGTGATTTATTACCTGTACTACCTAATAAATTTCATGAATTTGCACTTATTGGTGGTAATGGTTCAATTATCTCTATTAATGGTCGTATACAGACACTTGCAACTATTCAGCCTGAATCATTTAATGTGATAAAACATGTCATTAATCAATATGACTTGAATTACATTGTTGATGATGAATGGAATTATGCAGCACGTGTTGATGCTACAAATACAATTTATCAACGCCTAGATCCTCATATATTAGCACAAAAATTAACTATTAATGAGATTACTTCACCTATTAAGACGATTTTATTGAACATAGATGAAAAAGACTTTGATGAAGTTGTAACATATCTAGCTACCAATGCACCTAGTCTTTCACTAATTAATCATTCAAATGAGCTTAATATTGATATTACAGCTAAATATATTAATAAATTTACTGCTATTGAGCATATACTCGGTAAATATCCTACGTATATTGCATTCGGTAACGATCATAATGATATTGAAATGTTGCAACATGCTAAAGTTGGTTATTTTGTAAATAATGAATCAATGAATGCTTCTATTTTAAAAAATAATAAAAATATCCGTTGCATTAATGCGAATCCGGAAGCACTATGTTTATCTTTAAATGAATTAAGCAAAGATTACTAAAATAGCTACATTTATAATTAAATATAAACAACTTCTTATTGAAAATGATTATCAATTGCAAGTATAATAATTTCATAGGAGGTTAATTATGAAAAATTCATTTAAATTTATAGCTATACTTTTCACAATAGTTGTATTATTATCTGCGTGCGGTAAGGATTCTACTTCTAAATCGTCGTCATCTTCTAAGGATACGATTACAGTTGAGAATACATATGAGTTTAAAGATGAGAATAATACACATACTAAAGGAGAAATGAAAACAGAGAAAGTTAAGGTTCCAGTAAATCCAGATAGAGTGGCTGTATTAGATTATGGTGCATTAGATATTATGAAACAGATGGGATTGGAAGATAAGATTGTGACAATTGCGAAAGGTAAAGGTGCTGCTTTCTTACCTTCTTCCCTTTCAGAATTTAAAAATGATAAATATACTAATTTAGGTAACCCTGGACAACCTAATTATGATAATTTAGCTAAAGCTAAACCCGAAGTTATCTTCACATCATTTAGACAAGCACATACTAAAACGCTAGATGAAATAAAAAAAGCTGCCCCTAACGCTAAAATATTATTTGTAAGTCCTGATAATGATCATTATATTGATTCCATTAAAGATAATACGACATTGTTTGGGAAAATATTCAAACAACAAAATAAGGCTAAAATGCTTAATGAGAAACTAAGTAAAAAAGTTGCTGAAACTAAAAAAGTTATTAATGACGATACGGTCTTGTTTTTAAATGTGGATGATAAAAGTGTTAAAGCATTTGGACCTACTGGTCGTTTCGGAGGATTCTTAAATAAAGATTTAGGAATAAAACATGCTGACACTGCCATGAAAGCCAATTCTGCTGGAAATTCTATTACTTATGAGTATTTAAACAAAGTAAACCCAGATAAACTATTTGTAATTGATCGTACTCAAAAAGGAAATGATAAGTCGTTACCTTCTGCATTAAATAACGACGTTATAAAAAATTTAAAAGCTATTAAGAATGATCAAGTTTATCAGTTTGAATCTAACGCATGGTATTTTTCTGAGGGTGGAATTGAAACTACCATTGAGCAATTAGACAAAATTGAAAAAGCTTTTAAAAATAATTAGTGAAAAGCTTTTAATCCCCTCACTTTAGAATAGAAAAAAAGCGTTTGAAACATATGTCTCAAACGCTTTTTTATTATCTTCTACGACGACGGATTGTTTCGTCATCATCTTCGTATTTACGTATTTCCTTTTCTAATTGTTTCTTTTTACGTTCACGACGCCAATTTCTAGTGAAATACCATAATAAAAAGCTGATAATTAAACTGATAATGGATAGAAAAGCAGCATATCCTAGTAATGGTTGAAATGAGATGTCATAAAAATTAGGAATAAAAAATGCTAAGACAGCTAACGCAACAAATGTAATTACTGCGGATACAAACCATTTCTTAAGTACTAAAGCACAGAAGACAGTTAAAATTATCATTGCAACTATTGTAATCCATAAATAGTTCGGCATATCAAAAATAGTCATGTATATCTCCTATCATAATAAAAATCTTTCTTTTAAATACTATACAATAATATGTAATTAAATTATACCCCTTTGCCTATAAGCATAACTCGGCCTTGAGGCTTAATAATGAGTTTGAAAATGATATTGTGTATAATGATTGTGAAATGATTTTTAAGGGAGTGGAATATATGACGTCAGGTTTACCATTTAGAAAAGATGTTCCAGAACTAGAAAAATGGAATTTAAATGATTTGTTTGATAGTGATGAACAATTTTATGACACTTTAGATAATATACTAAATCAATCGAAGTCATTCAATCAACAATATAAAGGTAAAATTTCAGATGCAAAGATGATAAAAAAAGTATTATCAGAATTTGAAAATATTCTTATTCAACTTGATCGTCTTGGTAATTATGCGGAACTAAGACTAAGCGTTGATACTGCTAATACTGATGCACAAACATTAAGCGCAAAGTTATCGACAAATTATGGTAAGATTTCAAGTCAGTTATCCTTTGTAGAATCTGAAATATTAATGTTACCTGAAGAGGTTATTAAACAAGCAATAGAAGAATCTGATGTGCCTCACTACTTAGAGAAATTAATTGAAAGTAAGCCGTATCAATTGTCACCTGAAGTGGAACAAGTAATGGCGAGTTTATCGCCTACTTTTCAAAGTGCATATGAATTATATGGCACAACGAAAATGCTTGATATTGCCTTCGAATCATTTGAACATAACAATGTGACATACCCTATGGATTACGCAACATTTGAAAATGAATACGAGGATAATGCTGATCCAGAATTTAGACAAAAAAGTTTTAAAAGCTTTAGTGATGCTCTGAAAAAATATCAACATACTACTGCTGCGACTTACAATCAACATGTGCAACAAGAAAAAATTGAGGCTGACTTAAGAGGATATGATTCTGTCATAGACTATTTATTACATGATCAAGAAGTTACACGAGAAATGTATGACAGACAAATCGACGTAATTATGAGTGATTTAGCGCCTGTAATGCAAAAATATGCTAAATTATTACAACGTATACACGGTTTAGATAAAATGCGCTTTGAGGATTTAAAGGTTTCTGTTGATCCAAGCTATGAACCTGAAATATCAATCGAAGATTCTAAACAATATATTCATGGTGCTTTAAATGTATTAGGCGAAGATTATATACAAATGGTTGAGCAAGCATATAGAGATCGTTGGATAGATTTTGCACAAAATAAAGGAAAAGACACAGGTGCTTACTGTGCTAGCCCTTATTATACACATTCATATGTATTTATTTCATGGACTGGAAAGATGACTGAAACGTTTGTACTAGCACACGAATTGGGACATGCAGGTCATTTTACATTGGCACAACAACATCAAAATTTATTAGATTCTGAAGCTTCAATGTACTTTGTAGAAGCACCATCTACCATGAATGAAATGTTAATGGCAAATTATCTATTCAGTAACAGTGAAGATCCTAAATTTAAACGTTGGGTAATTGGATCTATTTTATCACGCACATATTATCATAATATGGTAACTCACTTGCTTGAAGCTGCTTACCAACGTGAAGTATATCGCAAAGTTGATAATGGTGAGTCACTTACAGCTCCAGTGCTTAATAACATTATGAGAGACGTTTATGAACAATTCTTTGGTGATGCTGTCGAATTAACAGATGGAACTGAATTAACATGGATGCGTCAACCACATTACTATATGGGATTATACTCTTACACCTACTCTGCTGGTTTAACAATTGGTACGGTTGTTTCACAAAAAATTAAACAAGAAGGACAACCAGCTGTAGATGCATGGCTTGAAACTTTAAAAGCAGGTGGAAGTCAATCTCCTATTGAATTAGCAAAAGTTGCAGGTGTTGATATCACTACAGATGCACCACTTAAAGCTACTATTAAATATATCTCTGATTTAGTTAATGAAGCGGAACAATTAACAGATGAAATTGAGCAACAAGACTAATTAAACTATGTATATATATTTTGATTAATAGTAAAACCCTGATAATAACTGATTTAATCAGTCTTATCAGGGTTTAATTGTTTGGTTTTGGGTTATTTAGGATTTGATACTATATTATTTTTCATAATGTTCACCAGTATAGAAATAATAAACGCTCTCTGCAATATTTCTAACATGGTCTCCGACTCTTTCAAGATTTCGTGCAGCTAAATGTGCTTGGCCAGCTACAAAAGGGTCATTATCTATTAAATATGTTGTGTTAACTATATTTGCATAAAGATCATCAATATCTTTATCACGCTCAATAATTTCTTTGATTAACGTTATATCCTCTTGTTTCGTAGCTGTATTAAGATCTTGTAACATTAACATTGCTAATTTCCCCATCGTTTTTAATCGAGTCAATACATAGTGATCTGTAATCTTTACTCGAAGACGAATGTGCGCTATATGTGCTGCGTTATCTCCCATGCGTTCAAAGTCTGTGGAAATTTTTAGAGCTGCCATCATCATTCTTAAATCTGTCGCAATTGGTTGTTGCTTTGTAATTAACATAATAACTTTTTCATTAATATCATAATCTAAGTTATTGATTATTTTATCATTCTCAATGACTTGTCTTGCAAAATTTTTATCATCTTCACTTAACGACACTAATGCATGTTCGAGATTAAAATAAACACGAAGACCAAGGTGACGAATATCCTTAATTAATTCACCTAATTGACCTTCGTATTTATGTCTAATAATGGTCATCATTATAGAATATTAACCAAAACGTCCTGAGATGTAGTCTTCTGTTTGTTTATCAGAAGGATTAGAGAAGATTTTATCAGTGTCGTCGTATTCGTTAACATAACCATTAAGGAAGAATGCAGTTTTATCAGATACACGTGCAGCTTGTTGCATGTTGTGTGTAACCATAATAATAGAGTAATTTTCTTTTAATTCCTGAACGAGTTCTTCAACTCTTAATGTAGAGATTGGGTCCAATGCTGATGTAGGCTCGTCCATTAAAATAACATCTGGTTCAATAGCTAAACATCTAGCAATACAAACACGTTGTTGTTGCCCACCAGATAAACCGTAAGCGTTTGTGTGTAATCTATCTTTTAATTCATCCCAAATTGCAGCGCCACGTAATGATTTTTCTACGATTTCATCTAATAATTTTTTATCTTTAATACCGTGTGTTTTAGGACCATATGTGATATTATCGTAAATTGATTTTGGGAATGGGTTTGGTTGTTGGAATACCATACCTACATTTGTTCTTAATTTTTCTTTAGAATAGTTTTCATCGAAAATATTTTGGTCACGGTATAGAATTTTACCAGCAGTTTTTACTGAAGGTACTAATTCTACCATACGATTTAATGTTTTAATATAAGTTGATTTACCACAACCAGATGGTCCAATAATAGCAGTTACATTATTTTCTAAAATATCTAAATTAATGTTTTGTAGCGCATGTGTATCTCCGTACCATAAATCTAAGTTTTGTGTTGAATAAACCACTTTTTTATTACTATCTGATTCTTTATTGTGCTTAACTTCATTTGATGAAACTACTGTTGAAATTGATTCTTGAGATTGATCAGTATGTTTTGCTAACTCTTTTTCTTTAACATTTGTATTTGCCATAATTAAAACTCCTTTATATCTGTAAGATTGAAACGATAGTTATGCTCTACTAAAAACATGATATTATCGATTCAACCTTCACTCCCTAAATTATGTTGTATTTGATTTGATTAATATTTTCTAGAGAACTTGTTACGTAAGAAAATGGCTACTGCGTTCATTAGTAATAAGATTACAAGTAATATAATAATTGCTGCTGATGCAACATTTTGGAATTCAGCTTGAGGCATTTTAGCCCAAGTGTAAATTTGAGTTGGTAATGCTGTGAACATAGACATAATGCTTGTTGGTGTTGCTAATAGAATAGTTGGTATACCAATTAAGATTAATGGTGCTGTTTCTCCTAATGCACGTGATAGTGATAAGATGAATCCAGTCAAAATACCAGGTAAAGCAGCCGGTAATACGACACGACGAATAGTTTGCCATTTATTTGCACCTAAGCCATAAGAAGCTTCGCGAACAGAATTAGGAACTGCTCTGATTGCCTCCTGACTTGATACGATAATGATCGGTAGAATTAACAATGACATTGTTAAAGCGGCAGCAATAACGCTATTTCCTAATGCTAATGCTTGAATACCGCCACCACGAACGAATAATGTTAATCCAAGTAAACCAAATACGATAGAAGGTACACCAGCTAAGTTAGAAATACTAATTTTAACGAAACTAGTAAAGAAATTGTCTTTAGCGTATTCTTCTAAATAAATCGCTGTACCTACACCAAGAACGATAGAGATTGGAATAATACTTATCATTAACCAAATTGTCCCTGCTAACGCACCTTTAATACCTGCTTGTGAAGGTGTAGAAGAAGAGAAATTTGTAAAGAAATCTGGTGTAAGATAGCCAACACCTTTAACAAATGTTTGTATCAATAATGCTGCAAGTACTAATAAAGCTATTACAATACATGTAAAGAATAACCATTTATTTAATTTATTTGTTTTACCACGACTTGAGATATTTTTTTCTACTTTGTTTTGGTCAATTAGTGTTTTAGCTTTAGGATTTGTAGTAGCTGTCATATTAATACTCCTCTCTGAAGCGTTTCGAAATCCAATAAGAAATTAAGTTCATTATTAATGTGAAGATAAATAATGTGAAACCTACTGCATAAATACTGTAGTACATATCAGAACCGAATGTAGCATCTCCAGTTGCAACTTCAACAATATAACCAGTCATAGTTTGAATTGAATTCGTTAAGTTTAATGAAGCTGTTGGTGAACTACCTGCAGCTAATGAAACAATCATAGTTTCACCGATCGCTCTTGAAATACCTAATACAATTGAAGCTACAACACCTGAAGCTGCGGCTGGTAATACTACTTTTGTAGCAACTTCAAATTTTGTTGAACCTAAACCATAAGCACCCTCACGAATTTTGTTAGGAACAGATGCCATTGCATCTTCACTCATACTTGTAATTACTGGAACAATCATGATACCTACTACAATTCCTGGACTGACTGAGTTGAAACTATCAAGTGCTGGAATAATAGTTCTTAGTACAGGTGTTACAAAAGTTAAAGCAAAGAAACCAAATACAATTGTTGGAATACCTGCTAAAATTTCAAGAATTGGTTTAATAATACGTCTTGCTTTGTCACTTGCGTATTCACTTAAGTAAATTGCAGCACCTAATCCAATTGGAACTGCGACGATAGTTGCGATAACTGTAATTTTCAACGTACCAATTACTAATGCCCAAATACCATATTTAGGATCAGAACCAGTTGGGTTCCAGTCTTTAGTGAATAAAAATTCAACAATAGATACGCGTGTGAAGAATGTTATTGTCTCAGTTATCAAAGTGAAAAGAATACCGATTGTAGTTAAAATTGAGATTGCAGCTATAATTCCTAAAATAATAGGTACGATTTTATCACTGAAACCGCCCTTTTTAGCGTTATTTTTAGCTATCAAGTCTCTAACATTAGTTTCCGATGCCATATATAACCCTCTCTTTTTCTCCCAATAAATTTAAAAAAGCGCTAGAAATTATCAGGTAAACAATGAGTTCAAATTAACCTAAAACATTTTAACAATCACCCATATATTCGAGAACAAGGTAGCAGTGTTGCTACCTTGTAATACCCCTTGAATAATTCCCAGCCCTTTGATATTAATAATGATTATTATTTATCTGATTTTTTATCGTATTTTTTTAAATCTTTAAGTTCATCTTTGTAAGTTTTTTCTGGAGAAGCTACATAACCAGCATCTTCAGCAGATTTACCTTTGTCTTCTAATGTGAATTTGATGAATTCTCTCATAACATCATTATCTTTTAATGATTTTTCTTTTACATATAAGAATAATGGTCTACTTAAAGCATATGAACCGTCTTTGATTGTTTTCTTAGTTGGTTCAGTTGTTTTACCTTTGTCGTCTTTGATTTTAACTTCTTTTAATTTATCTTTGTTTTGTTCGTAGAAGTTATAACCGAAGTAACCGATACCCTCTTTGTTTTTCTCAACTGATTGAACAATTACGTTAGTGTCTCCGTTTTTCTCAGCTTTGATATCTTCTTTATCCATTACTTCTTCTTCAAAGAAATCATAAGTACCGTGACTTGAGTTTGGAGAGAAAGCTTTGATTTTTTTGTCAGGCCAGCTAGAATTTACATCTTTCCAAGTTTTAGCTTCGCCGTTGTAGATTTTTTTCAATTGATCTTTAGATAATTCTTTAACAAAGTCGTTGTCTTTATTAACTGCAACAGTTACACCATCTTGTGCAATTTTGAATTCTTTATATTTAATGTCTTTGTCTTCTAATTTTTGTTTTTCTTCATCTTTAATAGGTCTAGAAGCTTGTGAGAAATCAGTTTCGCCAGCGATGAATTTTTCAAAACCAGCACCAGTACCTGCTTGACCAGATGAAATAGTAGCGTTTGGATGATCTTTAGCCCATTTTTCGTTTAACTTCTCAACGATAGGAGCTACTGTTGATGAACCTTCACCTTTGGCTTCACCTTTAAGGTCTTTGCCATCTCCAGAACCACTTCCACTGCTATCTCCACCGCCACATGCGCCTAATAATACCGAAGCGCCTAAAACAGTTGTACCAACTAATTGCCATTTTTTCATTAAAATATCCTCCTAATAGATAACCCAAAATGTTATATGTATTTCTTACAATGCTTATAATACATACCTTTTGTTAATATAAAATAGTTTAAATGTAAAGGTTTTGTTAAGATTGCAGGAAAATCAATATTTTTTATAAAAATTATCTATAAAAAAGACGGGAGTGATACAGAATTTATAATGAAAAACTGTATCACTCCCGTATAGGTGACTGAAAGCGTAAAATATATTGTTAGTGATGTATTGTACTTTAAATAAGTAATATGACTTTAAATTTATTTTTAACTTAAGATTATTTAATTTTTAACGTTATTATTTTGTACTATTAAAACAACTATTTTATATAGAAGGAAATTGTTTATATTTATGATTATTTATCTTCTACTCGACTCCAACCCTTTTTGGTTAAAGAGATCTTACCTGTTTCAATATTAATAATTTTATGTTTGTATAAATGACCTATTGCGCGTTTAAAAGAGCCTTTACTCATATTGAACACCTCTTTAATTGCTTCTGGGCTTGATTTATCCCAAAAAGGTAATTCACCTTCATATTCTACTAATAAATCAAAGATTACTTGACCATCATCATCAAGACGTTCATGAGCTAAAGGTAAAAACGAACCATTGAGTTCCCCTTTATCATTATGACCAATAATACGTACTTCTACTTCTTCACCTAATCGGGGTTCTTCTTTACGCTCTGATTCATGCACAAAGATTTTATAGCCTTCCTTCGATAATAAGAAACTACCAATTCTTAATAGTCGATATGGTCTAGCTTTAATCAGTTCATTCTGTTTTTCATCATCATATACAGGTGTAAACATTTTTTCTACTATTGTTTCACTGGCAAGACGAGCAAACATTTGATTTTCTCTATCTATACGTAATGTTACTAACACATAATCTCCAGATTGTGGCCATAGTGATTTGACTTTTGGTAAATCTTCCCATGGGATTAGCACTTCTCTTGGTAAACCTACATCTACACGTGCACCATCTCGGTCTGTTTTTAACACTTTTGCAAAATCATATTTATCTTTAGTAATGTCAGGCATGTTTTGAGTAGCAAATAATTCGCCTGAGCGATTTGGATATATGAAGAAACTATACTCTTCACCTGTTTCTAATTCATCTTCATCATTGATTTCTGATTGATTTAATTTTACTTGTTCACCATTAGGGCCTTTTAAAAGGTATGTAGAACCTTCTAAGCCAATGACTTCTAAAAATTCAATTGAACCAACAATATCTTTATCTAATGCCATAATATTCTCCTTCGAGGGTTTGTATTCTTCATTATTATAACATGCATACTAAAAACTATCATTCACGTGTTTAGATTTGCATTAGGTCGAAACTATATAAAGAATATGATATAATTTTTCCGTTAGTTAAACGATAAATAAAGGAGTAAATGCATGCTACAAGTAACTGATGTAAGTTTACGTTTTGGCGATCGTAAACTTTTTGAAGATGTAAATATTAAGTTTACTGAAGGAAATTGTTATGGGCTTATCGGTGCTAATGGTGCTGGTAAATCAACGTTTTTAAAAATTTTATCAGGAGAAATTGATTCTCAAACAGGACATGTTTCAATGGGTAAAGATGAACGTTTAGCTGTTTTGAAACAAGATCACTTCGCCTATGAAGAAGAACGTGTATTAGATGTTGTTATCAAGGGACACGAACGCTTATATGAAGTCATGAAAGAAAAAGATGAAATTTATATGAAACCTGATTTCAGTGATGAGGATGGTATACGTGCCGCTGAACTAGAAGGTGAATTCGCCGAAATGAATGGTTGGAACGCAGAGGCTGACGCTGCTTCTTTACTTTCAGGTCTAGGCATATCTGCTGATTTACATGATAAGCAAATGTCAGAATTGGAAAATAATCAAAAAGTGAAAGTCTTATTAGCTCAAAGTTTATTTGGTGAGCCTGATGTCCTTTTACTCGATGAGCCTACCAATGGTCTAGATATTCCTGCCATTAGTTGGTTAGAGGATTTCTTAATTAACTTCGATAATACTGTCATCGTGGTATCTCATGACCGTCACTTTTTAAACAATGTATGTACACATATTGCTGATTTAGATTTCGGTAAGATTAAATTATATGTAGGTAACTATGATTTCTGGTATCAATCTAGTCAATTAGCTCAAAAAATGGCTCAAGAACAAAATAAGAAAAAAGAAGAAAAAATAAAAGAGTTACAAGACTTTATTGCACGTTTCTCAGCTAATGCCTCTAAATCTAAACAGGCAACAAGTCGTAAGAAACAATTAGAAAAAATTGAATTAGATGATATTCAACCATCTTCAAGACGTTATCCATATGTTAAATTCACACCAGAGCGTGAAATCGGTAATGATTTATTGACTGTTCAAGGACTTTCTAAAACAATTGATGGTGAAAAAGTACTTGATAACATTTCATTCACGATGAATCCTAATGATAAAGCAATTTTGATTGGAGATAGTGAAATTGCAAAAACTACATTATTGAAAATTTTAGCTGGTGAAATGGAACCTGATGAAGGTACATTTAAATGGGGTGTAACGACTTCATTAAGTTACTTCCCTAAAGATAACTCAGAGTTCTTTGAAGGCGTAGACATGAATTTAGTAGACTGGTTACGTCAATATGCACCTGAAGATGAACAAACAGAAACTTTCTTACGTGGTTTCTTAGGACGAATGTTATTTAGTGGTGAAGAAGTTAAAAAGAAAGCTAGTGTACTTTCTGGTGGTGAAAAAGTTCGCTGTATGTTAAGTAAAATGATGCTATCAAGTGCCAATGTTTTACTATTAGACGAACCTACTAACCATCTTGACTTAGAAAGTATTACAGCAGTAAATGATGGATTAGCTTCTTTCAAAGGATCAATCATCTTTACATCTTATGACTTTGAATTTATCAATACTATTGCAAATCGAGTTATTGATCTAAATCAATCAGGTGGTTTATCAAAAGAAGTTCCTTATGAAGAATATTTACAAGAAATTGGCGTATTACAAAAATAATATATAAACACATACGCACTTCCCTATTACTAAATTGGGAAGTGCGTATTTTACTATCATTTTACTCATTTGATAAATCTTTACTTACATATAGTAAAAGTACTTTCTAATTTTTCAGTCTATTTCAAAAAATCACAATTATCGGTTTACAGACACAATTGCCATATGTATAATATAAAACATAGCAATTGAATAAGAAATTGATGAGGCGCATCAATCATCAGTATATATTAGATAAACTGTCTGCAACAGCTAATATAGAAAGGGTGCGATGCCGAAATGAATCATAATCGCAGCTATGATTTGTTGGACTTTGTGGTTAAGAGCTGAAAGTTTGTCATTATTATTTAATAATGGAGTGCATCACTTGTATATAAATCACGAACAAGTTCGCACTTCCGAACTTGTTCTTTTTTATAGCGTGTGCCTCCCTATATTTTAGGAGGTAAAGTTTTGAAACGAAGTGTTTTGAAGTTCGGTGGTTCATCCGTCGCTGATTTTACAAAGATAAAAAATATTGCAGAAATGCTTAAGAACCGTGTGGATGACGGTGAACAATTAATTGTAGTTGTTAGTGCTATGGGTAAAACAACAGATCAATTAATGGATAATGTATCAAATCTTACTGCTACACCTAAAGATGAGGAACTCGCCCTACTTTTAACAACCGGTGAACAACAGACGGTATCATATTTATCCATGGTGTTAAATGATATCGGTGTTAATGCTAGAGCAATGACTGGTTATCAAGCAGGTATTAAAACGATTGGCCATCATTTGAAGAGCAGAATTGCTGAAATCAATCCAGAAACATTTGATAAAGCATTCATCGACAAAGATGTATTAGTCGTTGCTGGTTTCCAAGGTATCAATGATGCATTTGAACTTACAACGTTAGGACGTGGAGGATCAGATACAACGGCAGTTGCAATTGCTGCAAGTAATCAAATTCCATGTGAAATATATACTGATGTTGATGGCGTTTATGCCACTGACCCTCGAATATTAAGTGAGGCAAAACGGTTAGATTATGTTTCTTATGAAGAAATGATGGAAATGAGTGCATTAGGTGCAGGTGTTCTTGAAACTCGAAGCGTAGAACTTGCTAAGAACTATGATATCCCATTGTATCTCGGTAGAACTTTATCAAATGAGAAAGGAACATGGATTATGTCAAGGACAGATTTATTAGAGAAAAAAGCAGTAACAGGTGTAGCATTAGATAAACATATGATGCACGTTACAATTAGTTATCCCCTACCTGATAATCGTCTTTTAACGCAATTGTTCACAGCATTAGAAGAAGGTTCAGTAAATGTGGATATGATATCCCAAATAGTTAACGTTGAAGGATTGCAGCTATCATTCTCTATTAAAGATAGTGATGTACAACAAATTTCAACTATTTTAAGTAACCTTTCTTCTTCATTTAACGCATTGGATTATAAAATTAATGAAGAATACGTTAAAATTTCGCTTATTGGTTCGGGTATGAGAGATATGTCGGGCGTTGCATCAAAGGCTTTCATTACTTTAATTAATGCTAATATCCCATTCTATCAAACTACAACATCTGAAATTAGTATTTCTTATGTGATTGATGCTGATAATGGAGAAAAAGCGGTTGAAGTATTATACAATGCATTTGATATTTAAACATCAACATGCTATTTATAAATAATTTTTTTAAAATTCAAACAAATGATATTGGAGTGACTTTTATGACAAGATTAGCAGTAGTCGGAGCAACAGGTTTAGTTGGAACAAAAATGTTAGAAACAATTGATCGCAAAAACATCAAGTTCGATGAGTTAGTATTATTCTCATCAGCTAGATCAGCAGGTAAAGAAGTTCAATTTCAAGGTCAAACGTATGTTGTACAAGAATTAACAGAAGAAGCAGCAAGTGAAAAATTTGACTACGTTCTAATGAGTGCCGGTGGTGGCACAAGTGCACAATTCGCCCCAATCTTTGAAAAAGCAGGTGCAATTGTCATCGATAACTCTAGTCAATGGCGCATGACTGAAGATATTGACTTAATTGTACCTGAAGTAAATCAACCTGAATTTAAGCGCGGCATTATTGCCAACCCTAACTGTTCTACAATTCAATCAGTAGTACCTTTAAAAGTTTTACAAGATCAATTTGGTTTAAAACGTGTTGCATATACAACTTATCAAGCTGTTTCAGGTTCAGGTATTAAAGGTAAAAGAGATTTAGCTGAAGGCGCAAATGGTAAAGAACCAGAAGCGTATCCTCACCCTATTTATAATAATGTATTACCACATATTGACGTATTCTTAGAGGATGGATATACAAAAGAAGAACAAAAAATGATTGATGAAACACGCAAGATTTTACATGAACCTGAATTAAAAGTAACTGCAACATGTGCACGTGTTCCAGTACAAGATAGTCATAGTGTCGAAATTGACGTTACTTTAGATAAGGAAGCAACTGTACAAGAAATTAAAGATTTATTTGATAAAGACGAACGTGTAGTATTAGTTGATAACCCTGAAAAAAATGAATATCCTCAGGCGCTTAACTCTACTGGTAGAGATGAAGTATTTGTAGGCCGTATCCGTAGAGATGACTCATTAGATAATACATTCCACGTTTGGTGCACATCTGATAATTTATTAAAAGGTGCAGCATTGAATGCAGTACAAGTATTAGAGCAAGTAATCAATTTAAAAGGAGCTAGATAATATGCCACATTTATTCGAAGGTGTGGGAGTAGCACTTGCTACCCCATTCACAAATAATGAAGTTGATTATAATGCATTAGAAAGACACGTAGATTTCCTATTAGACAATGGTGTAAAAGCTATTATTGTTAATGGAACTACAGCTGAGAGCCCTACTTTAACTGAAGAAGAAAAAGAACAAGTATTGGAGTCGGTTATAAAGCAAGTTAATCATCGTGTGACAATTATTGCAGGTACAGGTACGAATAATACTGCCAAATCAATTCAAGCATCTCAACGCGCTAAAGCACTTGGTGCAGATGCAATTATGTTGATTACCCCCTACTACAATAAAACAAATCAACGTGGCTTAGTTAAACACTTCGAAACGATTGCGAATGAAGTTGAATTGCCAGTTGTACTATATAATGTACCTTCTCGTACAAATATGATAATTGAACCAGAGACAGTTGAAACATTAAGTCATAACCAATATATTGTTGCAATCAAAGATGCCACAAATGACTTTGAATATTATGAAGACGTTAAAAGTCGTATCAATCAAGAAGAATTCGCTTTATATAGTGGTAACGATGATAATGTTGTCGAATTTTATCAAAGAGGTGGCAATGGTGTTATCTCAGTTATTGCAAATGCAATTCCTAAAGAATTCCAAGCTTTATATGATGCTAAACAAAGTGGACAAGATATTTCAAACGATTTCGAACCAATTAGTAATTTATTAGATGCGCTTTCTGTAGATGTTAATCCTATTCCAATTAAAGCGTTAACAAGTCATTTAGGTTTTGGTAACTATGAATTGCGTTTACCACTTCTTCCGTTAGAAGATGCAGATGCCAAAGTCTTAATCAATGCATTTGAACAGTTTAAAGCAGGTGAACTTTAATGAAAATTTTACTTATTGGTTACGGCGCAATGAATCAAAGAGTGGCTCGTTTAGCAGAGGAAAAAGGTCATGAAATTATAGGTGTTATTGAGCCTCAAAAAAATGAGACAACACCATATACACACTATGATCACATTGCTGATGCACAAAATGAAGCGGATGTAGCGATTGATTTTTCAAATCCTAATCTATTATTACCACTTCTTGAAGAAGAGTTTCAATTACCTTTAGTTATAGCTACTACAGGTGAAAAAGAAAAATTAGTTGAAAAGTTAAATGAATTAAGCCATAACATGCCCGTATTCTTTAGTGCAAATATGAGTTATGGTGTACATGCTCTAACTAAAATATTAGAAGCAGCTGTACCACTTCTGCAAGATTATGATATCGAGTTGACTGAAGCACATCATAATAAAAAAGTAGATGCTCCTAGTGGTACATTAGTAAAATTATATGATGTTATTAAAGACTTACGCCAAAATATCACACCAGTTTATGATCGACATGAACATACAGAACAACGCACTAAAGATGAAGTTGGCATTCACTCAATTCGTGGTGGGACTATTGTAGGTGAACATGATGTATTATTTGCAGGAACAGATGAAACTATTACAATCTCACATAAAGCACAGTCTAAAGATATTTTTGCAAATGGAGCAATCACTGCTGCTGAAAAATTAATAAACCAATCTAACGGTTATTACACGTTTGACAACCTATAAGATATAAAATCTAGCGAATAATAAGGAGAGACTTAAATTATGGTACAACATTTATCAGCTGAGGAAATTATTCAATATATTAGTGACGCCAAAAAATCTACACCATTAAAAGTATATGTTAATGGTAATTTTGATGGTGTTACCTTCCCTGATTCTTTTAAAGTATTTGGTTCCGACAATTCTAAAGTAATCTTTTGTGAAGCAGATGATTGGAAACCATTCTATGAATCAAACCAATCTACAATTACTGAGTTAGAAATTGAAATGGATCGTCGTAATTCAGCAATTCCACTTAAAGATTTAACAAATACGAATGCGCGTATTGAACCAGGTGCATTTATACGTGAACAAGCAATTATTGAGGACGGTGCTGTCGTTATGATGGGCGCAACAATCAATATTGGTGCTGTAGTTGGTGAAGGAACTATGATTGATATGAATGCTACATTAGGCGGTCGTGCGACAACTGGTAAGAATGTGCATGTAGGTGCTGGCGCCGTTCTAGCTGGCGTAATTGAGCCTCCTAGTGCTTCACCAGTAGTCATAGATGATAATGTATTAATTGGTGCTAATGCAGTCATTTTAGAAGGTGTTCATGTTGGCGAAGGCGCAATTGTCGCTGCAGGTGCTATTGTTACTCAAGATGTTCCAGCTGGTGCAGTCGTAGCTGGTACCCCTGCTAAAGTGATTAAACAAACTTCGGAAGTAGAAGACTCTAAACGTGAAATTGTTTCAGCATTAAGAAAATTAAATGACTAATGATATGAGTATTTGATGAGTGGCTATGACAAAAAGACTATTTTATAGCTGTATTGCATAATCACAATAGCTTACTGAACTGAGAAGGCGCTTAACTGAGCCCTTCTCAGTTTTAGTTATTCTCATGAAGAGTGGATTTGGCATAGTAAAGCGTATTTATTTAGAATTTTTACCAACAGGCCAAGCATTGGGCAAATAATCCATACGCCCCTATTTCAAAATTAATACTATTTTAAATTAATATCACGTCATACATAAAAAGATGAAATAAGTTACAATATTAATAAGACTAATTAAGTTAATAAAGGAATGATATGATGAGTGAATTAGAGTTTGTAACTAAACATAGAAGACATTTACATCAACATCCAGAATTAAGTTTACATGAATGCGAGACGACAAAATACATCACACAGTTTTTAGAAGAATTAGGCGTGTCATATGAGCGCCCTCTTGAAACTGGTGCAATAGCATACTTAAACGGTAATAGTGATCATACCATTGCATTTCGTGCGGATATCGATGCGTTACCAATTTTTGAAGAAAATGATGTCGATTATCGAAGTCAAACGGATAATGTAATGCATGCATGTGGTCACGACGGACATACAACGGCATTAATGTTATTTGTTAAACGATGCAAAGAAATGTTCGATAAAGGAACACTTCCACACAACGTTGTATTCATCTTCCAACCTGCCGAAGAAACTGGTGGCGGAGCGAATCGTCTAATTAAAGCAGGTGCGTTTAATAACTATCCAATAGAAGCTGTTTTTGGCATCCATGTTAATCCATTTGCCGATGAA
Organism: Staphylococcus sp. GDX7P312P; assembly: GCF_008385775.1. NCBI lineage: Bacteria > Bacillati > Bacillota > Bacilli > Caryophanales > Staphylococcaceae > Staphylococcus > Staphylococcus sp. GDX7P312P. The sequence goes on from NZ_VUKI01000002.1 coordinate 136,138, forward strand.
GGACAAGTTGTTATCCGTGATGAAGAAATTACAGCAAGTGCAACTGAATATCGCTTCTTCTTAAAAGGATTATCAAGTCATGTTGCAGATAAAGAGCAAGGTCATTCATGTGGAGAAGCCCTTCTACACGTTCTAAATCAAGTAGGACAAATACAACAGTATCATCTTAATGGCTTAAAACGAAATATTGTTCATATGGGTCATTTTGAAGCTGGAGAAGCTATTAACACTGTAGCAAGCCATGGATATTTAGAAGGAACGATTCGAACTTATGATCCAAATGATTTAAATGTAGTAAAAACACAAATGCATAAAATTGCTGAAAGTGTAAGCTTATTATTTAATGTGGATTGTGAAGTGAAATTTGAAGAAGGCTACCCACCTACGATGAATAGCCCTAAACTACGTGCGAGTGTAGAACAAGCGATTAATGCTGCAAATCTAGAAGTTATAGATAAGCCTCTTCCATTCTTATTTGGAGAAGACTTTAGCTTCTATGGTCAACAGTTAGCCCCAGCTTACTTTGCATTTGTAGGCACTCGAAATGAAGACAAAGGTTTTGTGACTGGACTTCATACATCTCATCTTAATTTTGATGAAAAAGTATTAATCTATGTGGCAAATTATTATGAACAATTATTAATGCATTATGGAGAGGAGTAATTCACATTGACAGCAATATGGTCCGTCGATAAAGAAGCGTTTTTACAAAATGCTATTAAAGTTAAAAATGATAATTCAATTATGGCTGTGGTGAAGAACAACGCTTATCATTATGGTTTGGAGTTTGCTGTTACTTCTTTTTTAAAAGCTGGAATTAATACATTCAGCACTACCTCTTTAAAAGAAGCCATTAAAGTACGAGAAATAGCACCTGATGCCACTATATTCTTAATGAACGCTGTTTATGATTTTGAAAAAGTAAGACAATATCAAATACAAATGACTTTACCGTCATTAGCCTACTATTACAAATATAAGAATGATTTGAGTGGTATCAAAGTGCACTTAGAATTTGAAAATTTACTTCATCGTTCAGGATTTAAAACATTAGAAGAAATTAGAGAAGTACTCAAAGACCATTTTGCAAATACAAATGAAGAGAAAATGATTATTAGTGGTTTATGGACGCACTTTGGTTACGCAGATGAATTTGATGTCCCTGAGTATAGTATAGAACGTGAAGCATGGTTAAATGTAGTAAATTCATTGTTAAATGAAGGATATAAATTTGATTTAATCCATGCACAAAATAGTGCAAGTTACTATCGTGAAGGTCAGAAACTTTTACCCTACCATACTCATGCGCGTGTAGGCATTGCATTGTATGGGTCTCGACCATATAGTGCTTTAAATGAATATAGTATTAAACAATCTCTTACTGTAAAAGGTAATGTGATACAAGTGCGTGAAGTGAATGCTGGAGATAATTGTGGGTATAGTTTTGCCTTTGAAGCTACTAGAGACCATACGCGATTAGCAGTTGTAGATGTAGGCTATGGAGATGGTATTCTTAAATCGAGAGCTAAACATGAAGCATTAATAAATGGCAAACGCTACCCTATTCGTGCATTAATGATGAGTCACATGTTTGTTGAAGTTGATGAGGAAGTCGATGCACAAGATGAAGTGATATTATATAATAACGATATACGCATTGATGAATATACATTCAAAGGTGTAGGCGCTAATTCAGAACAACTTAGTGCGATGAATCATGATTCTCTCATAAAGGAGTATAGATAAAATGGCAGTAAAATATAATGATTATGGTGAGTTAACAATGGCAGGTACAAGTTTAAAGACACTTGCACAAAGCTTTGGTACCCCTACTATTGTTTATGACGAAGATGAAATTCGCAATCAAATGCGTAGATATCATTCAGCTTTTCAAAAAAGTGGTTTAAAATATAATATTTCATATGCTTCGAAAGCATTTACATGTATCCAAATGGTCAAATTAGTACAAGAAGAAGACTTACAATTAGATGTAGTTTCTGAAGGTGAATTATATACTGCATTAGAAGCAAAGTTTGACCCAAGTAAGATCCACTTCCATGGGAATAACAAAACCAAACGTGAAATACAATACGCTTTAGAAAGTGGCGTTGGTTATTTTGTTATCGATTCACTTGAGGAAATTGAATTAATCGACAGATATGCGAGCGACACTGTAAATGTAGTATTACGCGTTAATCCTGGTGTTGAAGCACATACGCATGAGTTTATTCAAACTGGCCAAGAAGATAGTAAATTCGGTTTATCAATTCGCCATGGCTTAGCGATTGAAGCGGTTAATAAAGTGCGCGACTCTAAACGTTTACATTTAAAGGGTATTCACTTCCATATTGGTTCTCAAATCGAAGGAACTGAAGCGATGATTGAAACTGCTAAGATTGTGCTTAACTGGCTTTCTGAAAATGATATCAAAGTTGAATTACTTAATCTAGGTGGAGGTTTCGGTATCAAATACGTTGAAGGAGACGTAAGCTTCCCTATTGAGGAAGGTATTGCAGAAATTACAGATGCAATTAAAGCTGAAACTGAACGTCTAAATTATGAAGTACCGGAAATTGGTATTGAACCAGGCCGTTCTATTGTTGGAGAAGCTGGAATTACTTTATACGAAGTAGGTACAATTAAAGAAATTCCTGAAGTAAACAAATATGTTTCAATTGATGGTGGCATGAGCGATCACATTAGAACTGCATTATATGGTGCCAAATATCAAGCATTATTAGTAAACCGTCATGAAGAAGCTGATGAAACAGTAACAATTGCTGGTAAATTATGTGAATCAGGTGACATCATTATTCGTGATGCGAAACTCCCTTCTTCTGTTAAACGTGGTGATTACCTAGCGATTCTTTCTACAGGAGCATATCATTACTCTATGGCTTCTAATTACAACCAAATGCAGAAACCACCTGTATTTTTCTTAAAAGATGGTAAAGCACGTGAAGTTATTAAACGCCAATCATTACGTCAATTAATTATTAACGATACTAAATAACAATTACCAATTTTAAAAATAATTCCAAAGAATGTTAAATGAAAAATTTAAATTTTAAAACCTACGTAGACTTTATAAATTTTGCTACGTAGGTTTTTAATATCTTAATAATTAATACTATTATATATATTTACTAATATTGTAATTTTTTAAAAATAAGTTTTGATACAAGGTATATAACTACTATGTATACTAAAGTAATAACGCTCATTATTAATAAATTTTGTGAAAAGCTAATATTACTATCTAATTTGATAAAGTTTGAAGGGAAAAGCTTAATTTTATCAATACTGTCTGTAACTTTTATGAGAATAAATCCTGTAATTAGAGTAATAATAGTTACTCCAGTATTGAAACGTATAGATGCAATAAGTGATAAAAATATTAGAATAGCATCTGTAAAAAATAATCCTATCAAATTTGTCATTAAATAATGATTATATTTAGTATCTTTTAATAATAAAGAATGTGATGAATAATCATGATTATTCACAAAATATAAATAAACAATTATTGAGGATACACACAATATAATTAGAAAAGTAATATAAACAATAATGATTGATAAAAACTTATTATTAAAAATTTTATTTCTATTCTGATCTTTGAAAAAAAGAAGACGACTAGTACTAATTTCATTATAGAATAATATTGATGCTAAATAAGCAACTATTATTAATGATAGCATTGACTTTTGCTGGGTATCATATATCGCAATAAAGGTTTCCAAAAAGCTTACACTACCAGCTTGACTAGCTGAGAGTGATAAGAAATTACTATTTAAAAATTGTGCTAAAAATATTAATAAAGGATAGAGACCTAAAATTAAAAGTAACCATGTGGCACGTATCTTAAAAACATACATGAATATAAATTTAAACATTAGAAATACCTACTCTTGATAAAAATATGATTCTAAATCATGTGAGTTATGTATAACTTCTAATAAAGAATTATCCCCTAACTCTACAAGTAATTTAGACAAGTTATCGTTCTCATTTTTTATAGTGACAATATTTAAGTCTATTTTTTCAATAAATGAGAACTTAGAAAGTAAATTGTCAATATTGTTAATTATTTTTTTAAATTTCAATTTTATAATATTGTTTTGTTCTTTAGCATCTATTTCTGTAATCTTTCGGTTATTTAATAATAAAAACCTTGTACACAATCCTTCTAATTCTTTTAATTGATGACTAGATATTAAAAAAATTGTGTCATTCTCTTTAGAAAATTGTTCGATTATTGTTATTAATTTTTGTACTCCAATAGGATCTAAACCTAAAAATGGCTCATCTAAAATAGCAACTTTTGGTTTGATTATTAAACATAACGCCAAACATAATCGCTGTTTCATACCATATGAAAAGTATTTTACTTTCTTCGAGTTATCTTCTAGAGCAACTAGATTTAAAATTTTACTTATATCTTTAGAATATTCTTTTTTATTATTAATTTCTAAGTAATATTCTAAATTTTTTCTAGCGCTAATTTCAGGGAAATAGATTTGATTAATCATAAATGCAAAATCATTTAAAACGTTATCTTTACTATTTATATCAATGCCATTATAAAAAATATGACCTTGGGTAGGCAACTGAGATTTAGCAATTAGCTTCATTAAAGTAGTTTTACCTGCCCCATTAGTACCAAGCAAACCGACTTTTTCACCTTTACATATTTTGAAATTTATATTTTCTAAAATTGCTTTTTTACGATAATTTTTTGAAATATTTTTAAATTCTAACATTTTTCTCCCCTTTTTTAAATTTAATAAATATTATGAATAGTTGTGGTATTAAATAAGCCAATATTAAAAAAATTACTTGAGAGATTTCTAACATATTTGGTGACACTTGTATATTTATATCATTATTATCAATATTATATTTAGAAACATATTCTAAATAACCATCTAGATTCATAATATATAAACTGTAAATTATATAATAAAAAACATTAAATGCAACAGTGATTAACACATGTAATATTGATGGTTTAACAAAGATTATTGCTATTGAAGAAATTAAGCAAGGAATAATAATAGTTAAAACAGTTGATAAAAATAAATTTATATCTAAGCCCAAATAAGCTAAATAAATATAAAAAATACAATTTACTAAAATCGAAATAAGTGCTAATTTCATACAATCACCCTATTACTTTTGAAACTAAAATATTATAAATCCAATGAACACTTATAGATGCTCTAAGACCAAAAGCATATCTTAATAAATATAATAAAATACTGGATGGGAATCTAATTAATAAATTTGTTATTATTGACTCATTTAAATGTAATAACAAAGAAAACAATAAAGAACCTATAATAATTGAATTGATAAAACTAAAATTATTTAATAGGATTTTATAAACAACTTCTCTAAATAAATATTCTTCTCCCATTGCAATTGTTAAATAAAATAATGTTAATTTAAAATCATCAAAAAAAATAAAACACTAAAATAAAAATAATTGTGTAAATTAATATATTTGAAAATTTATACATTGAGTATGGATCGAATTTATAAGAAAAAATTGAAGAAAGATAAGTAGGTATTATTAAAAAACAGATGTTAATACTTAACAATAAAACTATAAACTCTAAAAATTCTGATTTTATTAGATAAGCAGTTAAGCCTATTAATAAATTTAGCATCATTGAACTACTGAGTATTATACAAATAATTGCAAATATACAAATTATTCTTCGATTTTTTAAGATTGATATTACCATTTAATATGACGGCCACGATAGCCGATATAAAATCTACCAATTGAGAATTGGAATATATCTAAAAGTTTTAACATAATCATCTCTCCTTTCTCCTACTTATCAGTATAATAATATATTTATACAATAAAAACAATATTGTATTTTGCGCTATTCAATAAAAGGCAAACTCTTTTTATAAAAAAATGAGATCAACGAAACAAATTGATAGTTTCATTGATCTCATTTTTCGTAGAACTTTTTCTTAAGCAATTTTAACTTAAAAATAAAAAACACCCTACATCTTGGTAAGGTGTTACTAAAGTCAATATTTAACAATCTATTTATTATAGTTTTACAACGTTTGCAGCTTGAGGACCGCGGTCGCCTTCAACTACTTCAAATTCAACTGATTGACCTTCTTCTAATGATTTGTAACCATCTTGGTTAATTGCTGAAAAGTGTACGAATACGTCGTTTTCACCTTCAACTTCGATAAAACCAAAACCTTTTTCAGCGTTAAACCATTTAACTGTACCTTGTTTCATAATTCTGAAACCTCCAAGACTAAATTCTTTCAATATGCATTATTCGCATATTACAAAAAATACATGTGACAATTATGTATTAATAACAAAACGCTATAAATAACTCTTACAGATATTCTTTGCAATATGGAATAAAACCATTGCTTAATAATAATTATATGTTAGTTCTTACCAAATTGCAATACAATTATAGAAAATTATCTTTTAATTAATTTTTGGTAGATTATAATATACTTCTTTATTATTTAATACAATAAAACTATAAAATATTTGTAAATCTTCTTCACAATCTTCACAAAAGTTTAAATCGCAATTGTTATAAAACGCATGAATATTGTATTTTCCAACAACATAATTATCGTAATAATCTTTACTTTTTGAAATTATATTTTTGTAGTAGTTTAGCATTTCATCATATGAAGTAAATTGATATTGCTCTATAATTTTATCTGTCCAGTCACTAAATAACCACCATCCCTCATAGTCAGCTCTAATTTTGGCAACTGTCCACATATATATATTTCCCCTCTCAATTAGCCTATAATAATCATTTTAACTATTTTATATCTGAATTAAAAATATAATGTCTCATACTTTTGTCTGATAGCCTATTTATTCCATAGTAAATATTAGTTTTTTAGTATAAAACTTCGTATAATAAATATAAGGAGTGATACTATGAAGCAAAAGCATTTACAAGTGTTTGGGACGGTTCAAGGTGTAGGCTTTCGATATTATACACAAAGATTAGCGAACAAGTATCATATTCTAGGCACTGTCCAGAATGTAGATGATTATGTTGAAATATATGCAATAGGTAATGACGATGACCTCGAACAGTTTATTAATGCTGTGACTGAAGGTGCATCACCTGCTTCACATGTTACACACTATGAGCTTGAAGATACTAATGTGAGTGAAGATTTTTCTGATTTTAAATCGATTTAAATATAAAAAGGAAGATGTAATTTGAGATATAATATTTCTCGACTTTTAGGCGTAATTGTAGGAATTCCAGTAGCTATGATATCTTGGATGGTCAGCGTATTTGGCTTTGATCTTTCATTTATTATTGATGCTTTGGTTGGTATTGGGATGTTTTTTGTGTCCTACTTCCCTACTCAACGACTCACGTCTAGGAAGTATTTAACCGAAATTGGTCTTTCTCGAAGAGACTATCATTACGTAAGCAACCATTTAAAGCAAGCGCAAGACAAGATTAGAACAATATTAAAATCATTTGTCAATGTAAGATCTATTCAAGATTTCAGACAAATCAACGATATATATAGAATTTCAAAATCAATTCATTTTGCTGTTAAACAAAGGCCAGCAATGTTTTTTAAAGTAGAGAGTTTCTTTTATTCGCATATAGATAATGCGCTAAATTTAATAGAGTCATATACTCGATTGGCAAAAATGCCGAAAAAAACGATTGAAGAAAAGCAAAAATTAGAACAAACTCGTATAACTTTAGATGAAGTTAAACGTACGTTGATTGCTGATCTGAAGAGAATCAATGAAGATGATTATGAGCGTCTGGATGTTGAAATGGAACTTAATAAATTAGAACAAAAACGTCATAAAGATAATTAGAATAAAGAAATGGAGCGATTTTTTAAATGCCTCGAAATGATCAATTTAACAACTCACATCCATTAGATGATTATATAGAACAACAGCAACTAAATAACCTAGATAATAATAGTAATGTCAGTCTAGCGAATCAAAATACAGTTTTAGATGATTTTCAGCAACAATTCAGTGATAAAGAAATGCAAAAAATTGAAAGTATTAGTCAACAAATTAAACCTTTAGACAATGATGGTCTATTATCATATGGCTCACATTTGCAAGAAAATATGTCTCAATTCTCACATAAAATGTTGGATGAAGTGCAGACGAAAGATATTGGACCTGTTGGAGATTCACTTAATCAATTAATGACTAAGTTAAAAGCTGTAAATCCTGATGAGTTAAATCCAGAGAAACAATCCAAACTTAAGCGCTTTTTTAAACGTACAAAAGCTTCAATTAATGAAGTGTTTTCTAGGATGCAATCAGTAAGTTCCCAAATTGATAGAATTACAATTCAGCTTGATAGACATAAAAATAATCTATCAAAAGATATCAAATTATTAGACGGATTATATCAACAAAATAAAGATTACTTTGATGATGTTAATTTATATATCGCCGCCGCTAAAAGAAGAAAACATGAAATACAAACGAACGACATTCCGAAACTACAAGAACATGCCAATCAAACTGGTAATCAAATGGATATACAAGCCGTAGCGGATATGGAACAATTTGTTGATCGCTTAGATAAGCGTATTTATGATTTACAATTATCTCGTCAAATTGCAATACAAACTGCACCACAAATTCGCATGATTCAAAACGTTAATCAAGCATTGGCTGAGAAAATTCAAAGTTCCATTCTTACAAGTATTCCACTTTGGAAAAATCAAATGGCAATTGCCCTTACGTTAATGAGACAGCGTAATGCAGTGTCTGCCCAACGTGCCGTAACAGATACAACCAATGATTTACTTACTCAGAATGCGGCTATGTTAAAACAAAATGCCATTGAAACTGCTACGGAAAATGAGCGTGGCATTGTAGACATTGAAACACTTAAAACAACGCAAAGTGATATTATTGAAACAATTGAACAAACACTTCAAATCCAACAAAATGGTCGTCAAAAACGTAAAGAAGCTGAGAAAGAACTTGTTGGCTTAGAAGATGAATTAAAACAACACTTACTTTCGATGAAGAAGGAATAGCTAAAATAATTAAAGCACATCACAACTCAAAATGAGTATGATGTGCTTTTTTAATATAATTAATTCGTTTAGATAGCTATTCTTTTTGATAAACAATATGGTCTTGGTTTACGAATTTAGCAACGACATATCCAATTATAGTTGCGACTACTGCTATTGGGAACCATTCTAAAGAATATTGCTTTAACGGTAAAGCATCTATAAATGACATCTTCACCCAACCATTCGTACTTATAACACTTAATATTGAAACAATACTAATAACTGCAATTGGTATTTGCTGTGCAATTGGTTTAGTTGGAATGAATCGTGCAAGTAAAATTAGTAATACAACAGTTATTGCTATAGGATAAATGACGCTTAAAACTGGAACAGACATAGAAATTACAGCAATTAAACCTAAATTTGCCAGTATGAAACTAATCAAAGTAAAGAATATTGTATAAGCTTTGTATGAAACTTTAGGGAATATTCTATTAAAATATTGACTTACAGATACAATTAAGCCACAAGCAGTTGTTAAACAAGCGAGTGCAACGATAATACCCAATAGATATTTACCGAAGACACCAAAACCATTCGTCGCCATTGTTGTTAATAAATAAGCACCAACATTTTGATCTTTAGCTGTCAGATTTTTGAGTGTCGTGCTGTCAACGTTCATATGATTGCCTATAAATCCTAATGAAACATATATAAATACAAGCGCTATGGCTGCAATTAAGCCTGACATAACTGTTTGTTTAAATATTTGATTTGCATGTTTAACCCCTGTAGCTTTTATCGCGTTAACTACAATCATTGAAAAAGCAATTGCTGCGATTGCATCCATAGTTAAGTACCCTTCTGTAAAGCCTTTTGAGAAACTTCCAATAGCTGAATTGTAATCAACCTTGTTTCCATGAGATGGAGCATTACCACTATAATCAACAAATCCTTTAATAATCATTGCTAAAATTGTTATTAATAATAATGGTGTTAATAGAGATCCTATACGATCTACAATTTTACCTGGATTTATACATAGGTAAAGAACGACTAGGAAATAGATAAGGGTGAATATAAATAGCACCAAATTACTATTTGTATGAGCAATTGGTGTCACAGTCATCTCAAATGAAGTCGAAGCTGTACGCGGAATTGCAAACAGAGGCCCTATTGTTAAATATATAATAATTAAAAATATTACAGAAAATTTAGGTGATATTTTATTTAATGAACCTACATACCCTTGTTTATCTAATGCGCCAACGATAACGCCTAACAATGGTAAGCCAATTCCTGTTAAACAAAAAGCGATAACAGCTGGCCAAAAGAAATGACCACTATCTTGGCCTAAATTTGGTGGGAAAATAAGATTACCTGCGCCAAAAAACATAGCGAATAATGTAAATCCTACTATCCAAGTATTCTTATTCATAGAATTGCTCCTTTTTATGTGTATGTTTGCAATATTAAACATTCTAGCATAAAAAGGATTTACAAGTCTATGTGATTTCAGAAAATTTGAAAAGTTGATAAATATTTAAAATAGAAATTTTATATTCTTTAAAATGATTTTAGAAGTAATTTTTTTAGTAATGGCGATAAATGACTCGGCAAATTTTCTACACCTTCTACAAATAATGCGTATTGACCATAAATGTTATGAATGGTTTGTTCAATATCTTCTGTTATAACATCTTGACTCAAAAACACATTAAATACTTCAATACCGTATTTGCGGGCCATTTCTACACCTTCATAAGTGTCTAATATACCATCTTGTGCATAATTGTAGGCTGAAGGTTCACCATCGGAAAATACTATCAAGAAACGTTGATTATGACTTCTTCTTAGCAAACGTTCGCTAGCAATACGTATAGCTACGCCATCACGGTTATCATCTTGTGGGTGTAAAGACATGATTCGAGGGCCACTTTTTTCCATGGTTGAATAATCATAATGAACAATTTCATCAATGATGTTAGGCTGTTTACGATCATCAGAATCAAATGCATCTTCATTAAACGCAAGTATTTCATGTTTAACATTTAATGCTTTCAATGTTTCGTGGAAAAGAACAACCCCTTTGATTGTCTCTTCCATCTTATCGAACATACTTGCAGATGCATCAATTAATAAAGTAAAAGTGGCATCAAACGTTTTACTTAAATCTTGTTTTTTATAAAATAATTTATATTGATCATCGATAAACCAATTTGTTAAATCTCTTTGCAAACGACCTTTAGTAAGGTTATGTCGCTCATCAACATGCTCGCGATCAATGGTTTTCTTGATAATTTGAATTAAATCCTTAGTTTCAAATTGAACATCGTTTTTAACATTTTGATATGCTGGCAAGAAATCAGGTTCAATATCAGGTACATTCCATTTGATTTCAACATTTTCATTAATTCCTTTAAGTGCGAATGACGCATTCTCTCCTATAGAGCCACCTTCATCATTATTTAATGTATTATCAGAACCACGACCCTTTTTGGTCATCATGTCTGTCATATCGTCTGTAGAATCACCTTCACGAGCAGTATCATTATCACTTATTACCTCACTATTTTCGCCCTCATGAAGTTCCATTTCAAGGTAAGCACCGCCTTCTGATTTACTATCTTGGGCATTCGTTTCAGCTTCAGCAGTCTCAGAGTCCGTATCCTCAGAGGTATTGTCTTTTCCATCTACATTACTCGCATCTGTACGTTTTAACTCATCAAACGTCATTTCATGGATTGCCTCATATACACGACGAGGGAGATGATAATATTCATTTAACATATCTTTGGTTAACATATCATCAATTTGAAACATGATACGTTGAGCTAAGTACATATTATCTTCTGATGTTTCATTTTGGAAAAAGTTAGGCAGATATTGAAACATAGAATTCAAAATATCGTCTAATTGTGAATGCATCATTGGAATATCAAAGAAATTCTGACTAAGAAATGCTTTTTCTAAATATAAAAATAGTAAATCAGTATACACAGTTTTAGTTTTATAGAATTTGATTTGAGATTCAGTATAAGACAATCTCGTTTGTAAACGTAAATCTATTAATTTAGACGTACTTGGGCGTTCATTTCGAATATGATTAAACACGCGCATATCTTCTAGTAATCTAAAGATTTGCTGATAAAACTTAGGGTGTTCAAACTCATCATCATGTAATACTTCATTCACAATAGATTCATCCATCATTTGATACCCATAGGCTGCGAGCATCACGTCAGTTTTAAGACCGGCTTTCTCTATATGCTCGGGACGGTGCGACCAGAACCAACTTGTGATCAATGTGTTATTAATTGGATCATAGTAAGGGAATTTTTGAATTTTAACTTGTGTTTGCTCATTTTTAAGAAGTAAGCGCGCTAAGTCTTGAAGCATCATAACTTGCTTAGCATCTAATTGCTCATCATTAAATTTGATAAAACGATCGCTCATAATAATCCCTCTCTAAAAGTTTAATTCAATCGCATTTTTGATTGCTTGTTGTTCACGCTCATCTTCTAATTTATCGATAATTGTGCGTTGAATAGCACGCTCTATTGGCATTACAGTAATTAAGTCACTTAAATCTATTAATGCTCTGATACTAGCTGCTTCTTCAGAAATTTGTCCTTGTTTGGACATTGTACGTAAATCTTCATTGAATTTGATAATTTGTTCAATAATAACATCATCTTGAAGTTGACTTTGTTGCTTAATAACGTCTTTTAATATATCACCGTCTATATAATCTACTTGAATAACAACAAAACGGTTTTTCAAAGCTTCGTTCATAGGAAGTGTACCTACATAGCCTTCATTAATTGCGGCAATAACGTTGAATCCTGGCGCCGCTTTTATCACTTCTCCAGTAAATGGGTTTGTAAGTTGGCGACGATAATCTAGAACACCATTTAATATTGGTAAGGTTTCAGGTTTGGCCATATTTATTTCATCAATATAAAGGATATGTCCTTCACGCATTGCTTTAATTACAGGACCATCTATAAAAACAATTTCTTGTTGACCTTGTTCGTTTGTTTTAATTGTCTTAAAACCAAGTAGACTTTCAGCGTCTAAATCTACTGAACAGTTAACTTGATGCATTGGTGTATTTACAACTGCACTAAGTGTTTCCGCTAATTTGGTTTTACCAGAACCTGTTGGCCCTTTAAGTAATATATTTTTATTTAAATTAAATAATGCTTTAGCATCATTAAATACGGATTCATCTGAATTAATATATTGATTCTTAATCATTTTTGTAATTTACTCTCCTTCTTTAAAATGAAAAATAGACTAAGAAGTTGCATTGAAAAAGTAATGTTGAGTATATTTCAACGATTACTTTTTCAAAATAACCCCCAAGCCTTGATTAAATCATGAACATGCTTAATTATTGATACTAAACTTCTTTAAAGTACGTTTTATAATAACCACCGACTAAACCAGAATTATCAATAATTTGATAGTATTCCTCAGTTTCATTAATAACATCATATTGCTTTCCAACAGTTAACATATCAGAAACTGTGAATTTCTTAGCATCTGTATTAATCACTTCAACTTTTTTAATAGGTGTACGTGTTTTCCATGTTTCGTGTAACATTGCCATAAATTTCATGCCTCCATATAATTATTGTCTTTACTTTTCTAATGTATAAATAAATGAGATGCCACTATTCTCAGTAATACGTAGAGATTTAGCATCGCCTTGATTTAACGTCTGATAAGGAATGCCAATGTCATCTAGTTCCTTTTGTGCATTGTTGAATGCTTCAACTGAATTTGCACTAAATTCAATTTGCTCAACGATACCTTCTTCTTTTAATTCAATAGGTTCATTAGGCTGATATAAATGAAGTTCACCACCTAAACCACCTTCGCCAATTTGAAATACTTGTATCACTTGTTCAGGAAACTCTGTTGATTCGTACTCAGCATAATGAGTTAAGTTAAATACATTCTTTAGGATAGATGCTGTAACTGGCAATTCATTAACTTTAATAATGATAGGACCAAGTCCCTGAATTTGGTGTAGCGGATTTACTGTACTGTCAAAAGTAGGTGTGCCTAGTCCTACGCCCGTATTATGTTCATTCGAATAAATATCAAAAATTTGATGGTTGCTATCTTCGAAATTAAAATGCTTATTACCGTTTAACTCAGTAATTTCACTTGCTTGAATTTGATTATCTTTTAAAATCGTTTGATACTCATCCAATCCTGAATCTGTTGGCGTTCTCAAACCAACACTAGCGATATGTTGATTTTCATATTCAGAATTTGGCACTTCAACAAAATGTATTCGTGTACCTGGACTTAAATCTGCATCACCAAAACGTAAAGCTTGATTTTTAGATGCTACATTTAATCCTAAAATATCTTTAAATAGTTTATTTGTTTTAGAAAGATCACTTGTCCCTAATGTGACACTTCTAAGTCCACTCATGCATGACACCCCTAATATTTGTCTTTTCTTAATTATTATAACGCATTTTAAATATGATTTATATCATGAACTGCATAACGTACCCTTAATTTAACGAGTTCAAAAAATACATATGAAGAGACATCGGAATTCAATAAAATTCGTATAATGAATTTGAATAAAATTTTATAATAAATATCAAAAAGTCCTCCCCTATCCTTATTTTATAAGATAGGGGGGTAATTTAAAAAGATGTTTAACTGATGATTTCATTTTATATAATTAAAAATTGTTCGCTTTTAGTCAATTAGTAATGACTATTCTTATAATATAATAGTTGGATTATTTAAGAGATGTAATAATTATTAAGAGAATTATCTATTTCATAATTAGTCAATAATATAAACGCTAATTACTTAAATACTTTATTTGCAATTCTCTAAAAAATTACAATCACAATTGTCCTAAGAACTTTTTATAAATAAGTGTTATTTATTTTCGGCCAAGTAATATATCTTCTAACTCTTCATCAAAGACTTCTATGGCGATTTTAGATAAATCAATATCCCCAGTATCAGATTTATAAAGTCCTAGTAACTCAAACATTTCATGTTCTCTTTTCCATCTTTCTGCTAGTGTACTAGCCTATGGCATTTTACGTACATCGTCTCTTAATTTAATTTGTTCTTAAAAAGTTAAATCCATTTATAACACCTCGATTTATTTTAAGGGCATTGTACATTACTTGTATAATATTAATTGAATAACATCTTTAATTTTTTTGTGTATCACTTATTTCTTTAGCTTTTCTTTTGTATTTCTCTAAGCCTTTTAATAAATTCATCTTCACGTTTCTTAATTATTTCTTTACTCTCTTTAGGTGCTTGTTCTTCAAATATTTTCTTGTCGTCTTCCCAACGATCTAGCATTGATTTGCCTTTTTTTGTCATGTTAAATTCACCTACTTACAAAGATTAGCCTATTTTATTGATTGAACTTCAATTTATGATTTTTAATTTTTGAAAAATTTAAGATAAAAAATACAACGACGATGTGACGCCGTTGTATCAATATTAGTTTGAGGTTATATTCCTTTGAGATTAGCTTTCTAAAAGTAAATCTTCAGGGCTTTCGATTAATTCTTTAATTGTTTTTAAGAATCCTACTGCTTCTTTACCATCAATAATTCTATGGTCATAACTTAAAGCAATATACATCATTGGTCTATTCTCAATTGTATCTTTATCAATTGCAATTGGACGAGTAATGATTGAGTGCATACCTAGGATAGCTGCTTGGTTACCATTAATAATTGGTGTACTCATCATTGAACCAAATACACCACCATTAGTAATTGTAAATGATCCATTAACCATATCATCTAAACCAAGTTTTTTATCTCTTGCTTTAACTGCTAAGTCAGCAATAGCTCTTTCAAGTTCTGCAAAGTTCTTTTTATCACAATCTCGTACGAAAGGAACTAATAAACCGTCATCAGTAGAAACAGCTACACCAATATCATAATATTGTTTAGTAATCATATCATCGCCGTCGATTTCAGCATTTACTTCAGGATATTTTTTCAATGCAGCAACTGCAGCTTTTGTAAAGAATGACATGAAACCTAGTTTAGTACCATCATGATCTTTAATAAATTGTTCTTTTTTACGTTTACGTAATTCCATTACGTTTGTCATATCTACTTCATTGAATGTAGTTAACATTGCTGTATTATTAGAAACTTCTAATAATTTTTTTGCAGCTGTTTTCTTTCTGCGAGACATTTTTTCTCTAATTACAGGTTTATTAGGTGCACCTGAAGATTTTTTAGGTTCTTCTTTTTTGTTTGTTTCTTGAGAAGATTGAGATTGAGCTGCTTTTTGGCTATTTTCAACATCATCTTTACGTACAACATCGTTTCCTTTTCCAGAAACAGTGCTTAAATCTACACCGTTTTCACGTGCATGGCGACGAGCTGATGGCGTTGCATTAACACGTTGATTGTTAGGATTAGATTGTGTTTTTTCTTCATTATTTGATTGAGATTCTTTTGGTTGAGCTGATTCTTTAGTCGCTTCATCGTTGTTCGCAAATTGAGATTGGTCTGAAGAATCCTCTTTGCTTGAAGAAGCATTACCACTACCTTCGCCAACAGTTGCGATAACTTGGCCGACTTCCACAGTGTCGCCTTCAGAAGCCAATTGTTCTTGAAGTACACCTTCTTCTTCAGAAACAACTTCAACGTTTACTTTATCTGTCTCTAATTCTAGGATAGCTTCGCCTTTTTCTACGCTATCTCCCACATTTTTTAACCATTCTGCAATAGTACCCTCTGTTATAGATTCTGCTAATTCTGGAACTTTTACCTCTGGCATAATATTTCCCCCTAGTTATTTTTCAATGCTACTTTCAATAATTTGATTTTGAACAAGTTTATGAATTTCTCCATCACCTTCAGCTGGCGCTGCACGTTGAATTCTACCATGATAGCTTAAATTAAATTGGTTACCTACAAGTGATTTTAAATGAGGATAAACGAATAACCAAGCGCCTTGATTTTTAGGTTCTTCTTGAACCCAAGATACTGTTTCAAGATTAGGTAATTCATTTAATACTTCTTTAATTTCCCCTTCAGGGAATGGATATAAACGTTCAACTGCAACTAATAAAATTGAATCATCTGGATTTTTAGCTAAATGTTCTTTTAAATCTATGAACATTTTACCTGATGCTAATACAAGTTTAGTCACTTTCTCTTTATTTCCATCCTCAACAATAATAGGTTTGAAACCACCTGAAGTGAACTGATCTATAGGTTTAGCAACTGTTTTATTTCTTAATAAGCTTTTTGGAGACATTACAATTAATGGTCTCATAGCTTCAGTACCTAAACTCTTAGCTTGTGCTCTTAGTAAATGGAAATAGTTACTTGAACTAGATAAGTTAACAACTGTACTATTATTTTCAGCTGCTAGTTGTAAGAATCTTTCTAAACGTGCTGAAGAGTGTTCAGGTCCTTGACCCTCAAATGCGTGAGGTAAGAATAGCGTTAAACCACTTCTTTCTCCCCACTTAGCACGTGCTGATGACATGAAATTATCGAACATCATTTGAGCCATATTAGAAAAGTCTCCGTATTGAGCTTCCCAAATATTCATGCTATTTTTATTTTCAACATTATAGCCATATTCAAAGCCAACGACAGCTGCTTCAGATAATGGACTATTGTGAACTTCAAATGTGGCTTTTTGATTAGGCACATGATGTAATGGTGTAAATGTATCACCATTTTCTTCATCGTGTAATACAGCATGTCTATGACTGAACGTACCACGCTCACTATCTTGTCCAGTTAATCGAACAGATATACCATTTTGAACAATCGTTGCAAAAGCAAGTTGCTCAGCTTGAGCCCAGTCTACTAAACCATTTTCACTTTCGAAAGGCTCTCTACGTTTTTCTAGAACTTTATTTAGCTTTTTAAGTACATGGAAATCTTCAGGATATGAGAGCATAGCATCATTAATTTCTTTAAGATGATCTACTGAGAAATCCTTATCATCACTTTGTAAAGGTTCTTGCAATGACTCAGGTCTTTCCATATCTGGATTATCCATTTTATCTGATTTATCAATCTTGTCTTGAGCGGCACGCATTTCTTTTTGAACTTTATCCATTACGTCTTCCATTTGTTCCTTAGAAATAACGCCGTCTTCAACTAACTTATTACCATAAATAATTTCAACTGAATCATGTTTGCGAATATTATGATATGGTAGTGGATTTGTAATCGAAGGTTCGTCCATTTCATTATGCCCGTAACGACGATAGCCGACTAAATCAATTACAAAATCTTTATGAAATTCTTTTCGGAATTCCATTGCAATATCAATAGCTTCAATTGTTGCTTCAACATCATCTGCATTTACATGTAAAATTGGTACGTCATAACCTTTCGCAATATCAGTTGAATATGTTGTTGAACGTCCATCAACTGGTTCCGTAGTGAATCCAATTCTATTATTTGTGATGATGTGTAAGGCACCACCAGTTGAATAACCATCTAGGTTACTTAAATTCATTGTTTCAAAATTAATACCTTGTCCTGGGTATGCAGCATCCCCATGAATTATAATTGGCATACCTTTATGGAAATCTGTAGTTGGTTTACCAGCGTGTTTTGTGTCATCTTGTGATGCACGTGTCTTACCAATTACCACTGGCGCAACAATTTCCAAGTGACTTGGGTTATTAGCTAATGAAATTCGTTGTTCAATACCATATGAAGAAGTTGTCTTTACTCCACCTAAGTGATACTTCACATCTCCTGTCCATCCAGCAGTTAGTTCAAGACTACCATCTTCTGGTAAGAATTTCATAGGATCTGTGTGCATAAACTCAGAAATCATCATTTCATATGGTTTTTCTAGCACATGAGTTAAAACATTTAAACGACCTCTGTGTGCCATACCAATTTGAATATTGTTAATTTCAACTTCAGCAGCACGTTTTAATGTATGTTGTAACATTGGAACTAATGTATCAACACCCTCAATAGAGAATCGTTTAGCACCAACAAAGTTTTTGTGTAAATACTTTTCAAAGCCTTCTACATGCGCTAAAGTATCAAATAATTTTTTTCTTTCATCATTATTGATATTAGCTCTATATGGTGTTTCAATACGTCGTTTTAACCACGTACGTTCTTTATTATTATTAATATGATTATATTCAAAGGCTATCGGCCCTTTATAACGCTTCTCCATTCTTTCAATTGCCTCGTAAGCATTATCATATATATCTTTGAAATGATCAGATACAATTTCTGCTGAGACATTTTCTAATGTTTCTTTATCTAAGTTAAACTCTTCAATTTCTAACTTAGGAAGATTAGTTCTTTTAGGAGCATTAACAGGGTAAATATCAGCTTTAAGGTGACCGTATTGTCTTATATTGTCGATTAAGCGCATAATACGCTTAATTGTACCATCGCCTGCTGATGAACCACTCCCTTCAGTGGTTGACTTAGCTGCGACATGAGCTTCGCCATTTTTAATAGTGCTGAAAAGAACTTGTAAATCATCAGGCACTGAACTAGGGTCTTGTAGATAGTCATCGTATAAATCTAACATTAAACCTAGGTTAGCACCGAAGTTTACAGGAGCTTCTGTAACATCCTTGTTATCCTTTGCCATAGTATTACCCTCCACAAAATAGTTAAACCGCTTACAGGTCAATAATAGCACTATTTGTGGCTTTGATAAAGTCCATTGACTGAATATTATGGAAAAAACAAAAATACTAAATCTGGTAATTTGAATTTATATGATTTTGTGTGAAAATTGATGGAAAATTTTACTGAAAATGTGAAATAGAGATAGTTTGAATGAGTGTTTTAATTGTAGATGTTATTTGAAAGAAAGTTATGTATTAAAAAACCGGAACAACTTAATTGTCCCAGCTTCGATTTTTAATATTTATTTAAATATAATTTTAAACGTTGTATATTGGTTTACTTCGCTATCAACAGTTATATAACCACCATATTGTTGTACTATCTTCTCAGCAATAGAAAGCCCTAAGCCATTACCACCCTGACTTCTTGCGCGGGATTTATCAACTCTATAAAAACGATCAAAAATAAACTCTTGATCTTCTTTAGGAATACCAAGACCATGGTCTGTAATTTCAATACTAATTTGTTTGTTTCTTAATTGAGTAGCTATCTCGATTTGCTTATTATCTTTGTCATATTTCATTGCATTATCAATAAAAATAAGTAATAACTGTTCAAACTGATGACGATTAATCTGTAATGTTAATGGTTTCTTTGATAGATGCGTTTTAAATTGATAATCTGGATGTAATTGTTTTAAAGATTTAATACGTGAACGAATTTCTTCGTTAATGTTTACTTCTTCAAATTCTAATGCCTGAATATTAACTTTGTCTTTAGTCAATAATAATAATTCTTCAACCAACTTCGTTATTCGATTCATTTCCTCTAATGAAATATTAAGAGACTCTTCAAGAACAGCTGGGTCTTTTTTACCCCAACGTTGAATTAAATTTAAATGACCTTGAATGATTTGTAGCGGCGTGCGTAACTCGTGAGAAGCATCTTCAACAAATTGACGTTGTTGGTTAAATGATTCCTCAATTTGGTACATCATATCATTAAAAGTATCGATTAAATTATCTGTTTCCTCATAGTTCGTCTTGAGTTCAAGTTTATTTTGAAATCCATCTCGTCGTATTTGAATCATCTTGTTCGACATGGTTACGAGTGGCTTAGTTAATTGCGTTGAAAAAATATAACTAATACCTGCCATAATGAAAGTTGCTAACAAACCAAATGCAATGGCTACAAAATATAATGAACGAACGACATTGTTATATCCTTCAAGGGAGTGAATTAAAACACTATAGCCTTCAAAACGTTCACTATGTATTGGTTCTGTAATAATTAAGTAAGGGATTCCGTTATGTTTTGAAATTTGAATCGTTTCAGGATCAACAAAATCAATATCAGGTTTAAAATTAATCATATTTTCATTTGAGGATTGCATTAATTGTTTACCATTTCGATCGTAAATAATGGCTTTTTCAAAATTCTCCAACATAGCAGTCAAATCTAATGTAGTAATATTATTCATAGATCGTGATTCTACCAAATTAACGATATCACTTGAACTGTGTTCAGCCTCATCAATCTCACCGTCTCTTAAGGTATCTTTTAAAAAGAAGATTATAACAAGACAGAAAAGAATAATTGTGCTAAACATGATTAACGTTGTAATCATCATCCACTTATATTTTAAAGTACCCTTTTTAATCATCTGATCACGTACCCAACACCACGAACTGTTTCAATCGTCTTATCTTTACCATAAGGTTTAAGTTTGTTGCGTAAATATCGAATATAAACATCTACGACATTCGTCTCAACTTCACTGTCATAGCCCCAAACATGATCTAAGATCTGTTCTCTTTGTAGTACACGGTTTCTGTTGGTTGCTAATAAATAAAGTAAGTCATATTCGGTTTTAGTGAAATCTAACTGTTCTCCATTAATTGTGACATTAAAAGCATCGACGTCTATTTTAATGCCATTGATATCAATGATATCCTTTTGAGGTTGACGACGGAGTACTGCACGAATGCGTGCAAATAGTTCTTCAATTTCAAAGGGTTTTACAATATAATCGTCAGCACCGTAATCTAAACCGGTCACTTTGTCATATGTATCGCTTTTAGCCGTAATAATAATGATAGGCGTTGATTGTTCTTGTCTGACACGGCGACATATTTCTAAGCCATTTATATTTGGTAACATTAAATCTAATATAATTAAATCGTAATTATTACTTAATGCTTTATCGAGCCCTGCCTGTCCTTCATATTCTATATCTACACTATAATTATCATGAGTTAGTTCTAGTTCTAAGAAGCGGGCTAAATTTTGTTCATCTTCCACAATAAGTATATTAGTCATTATTATTTTCACCTCTTTTATTATGCATTAATCATATTTTAAATAGCTAGAATGAGTTAAATCAATGATGCGTTTTCGAATGCATATTCTTATAATATAAGCTATATTTTATCACAGTAAAGACTGAAAATAGAGAATGGATTAAAATTGTAATGATATAATCAAATTTAAATGAGAATTTTTCGCAATTATAATTGACAATGATTATCAATGATGTATAATAGTATTTGAAAATGATTATCAATACCGAATAAGACAATTCCCCCCACATATATTTCGTTCTTAAAGGATTGGTCATTTTCAAGTTATTCCCCTTTTATATGCCCGTAAAAGACTAACGTTAAAGTTTCAAACTTACTTTAAACGTTTTAATAAAAAGCAGTGAATCTAATGCCGAGGTTCACTGCTTTTTTATTTAGTTTATTTAGTTATTCTAATTTGATTAAATCTTTTGAGTATCTACCAACTCAAATAGCTTATATTTAATCCTTTAAAAAAATCGAGATACAATCTCGCGTTTTAAGAATGTATCTCGATATATTTTACGTAGCTGTTGGATATAAATGATTTTTAAGTATTAATGTTGATAGAACAATACAGAAAGCACCGCCAATTATACCAGCAATGACATCTGTAGGATAATGCACACCTAAATATACTCTTGAAATAGAAATCAGAAGAATAAATAATGCGCATAACCCTATTATAATTCCTTTATTATTACCTGATGCTTTTCTATTGGCTATGAACATCGCACTACCAAAGAATGATGTTGACCCCATAGCATGGCCACTAGGAAAGCTAAACCCAGATATATCAATTAATCGTAATAATGTTGGGCGCTCTCGGTCAAAAATATTCTTCAGTAATGGATTTAATATACTTGAAAGAGACATAACAATTACAAAGAATAGCGCTTCGATTTTAAAGCGTTTTAACATTAGATATGCGACTAACATCAAAGATAGACAGACCATTGCCCATACTTCTCCTAGCTTAGTGGCACCCAAAAGGATAGAAGTAGTGATGAAACTTTCAGATGAATAAATAAATTCATATACTTCAGTATCAATCCATTTACCCAGTCTAGACTCATGGAAAGATGCAATGATACCAAATATTAAGGTAAAAACGATTAGCAAAGTAATACGTTTCGTACGATTCATTGTCTGCACCTCCTGAGTTTATAGAGCGTCCTTTAAAATTTTATTAAATAGATCTTCTTTCGTAAAACTTTCTGTGTAAGTCTCCATTTGTTTAATGATTGACTCTCGATCATTTTCAATTTCTTTAAGTTGTTCTAATAATTTAACCTGTGTAAGTTGATCTTCAGGGATGGTTCTACCATACCCTTTAGATTCAAAATTCTCAGCATTATCAATTTGATCACCACGTGATTGGTCAAGTCCTAAAGGTATTAATAACATAGGAATACGCAATGTTAAAAATTCATAAATAGCATTAGATCCTGCGCGGCTAACTACAGTATCTGTAATAGCTAATAAATCTGTTAACTCTTCTTTAACAAATTCATACTGAACATAGCCTTTAGCATTAATACTAGAATCAACTAGTCCATGACCTGTTAAATGAATAATTTGATAGTCTTGAAGTAATGCTTCTAAATTTTCACGTATAGCTTGATTAAGCTTTTTACTACCTAAGCTACCACCCATGACGAGTAATACTTTTTTTGAGGCGTCGAAACCTGTTAACTGGTATCCACGTGATTGATTACCTTCTTTTAAGTCTTGTCGAATGGTAGCGCCAACGAAGTCTGCTTTATCTTTTGGTAAATATTTTAATGTATCTTCAAATGTTGTATAGATTTTTTTAGCAAATTTCAGTGAAATTTTATTAGCTAAGCCTGGTGTTAAATCCGATTCATGTATAATTGTTGGAATGTTTAGTGAGCGTGCAGCTATTACTACGGGAACTGAAACAAATCCTCCCTTAGAAAATAATAGGTCTGGTTTCTCTCTTTTTAATACTTTGCGTGCATCAATAACACCTTTTAAAACTTTAAATACGTCTTTTGCATTATCAACTGATAGATATCGACGTAATTTACCGCTAGATATTGGATGATATTTAATGTTAGGTAATTGTGATTCAATCATTTCACGTTCTATACCTGTTTTAGAACCAATATAAAATGCGTCGTGCCCTTTATCAGTAGCTGTTGGAATTAAACTTAAATTGACCGATACATGTCCAACAGTACCGCCACCGGTAAATGCTATTTTAGACATAGTAATTAACCTCTATTCTTAAATGTTTTTATAATATGCGTAGAATGGTGCGCCTCTATCAAATGGATGATAGTCAATTTCTGCTTCACCGACTTTTATGAAACCAAATTTTTCAAATAATCCTTGTGCTGGCTTATTTAGAGCAAAAGTATCAGTTAAAAGAACATGGATATTATGTTCTTCAGCTAACTTAACTGCGAAATCAAATAACTCTGTAGCTGCTCCTTTATACTGTTGTGATCCAGCAAGTCTATGAATGACATAGGCGCCTTCACGATCGATTGGCCATTCTAACTCATCATACCATTCTGATTGTTGTTGGTCGACCACGATAAAGCCATAAATTGTGTCATTTTCTTCCAACACATATAGTGTTTCGGTGTTGATGTCTTCTTCAAAGTGTTCTGTAACTGGATATTTATCATCCCATTGATTATTATTAAATTCTTTCATTAATTTTTTGGCTTCTTCAACTAAAGTTTCTATTTGTGAAATATCTTGCATATTACCTAGTCTTATCATTGTTTATGACACACCTCTTTATTTTAGTTTATTAATTAATTCATCTAAAACTTTATCTTCTTTATTAGCTTTTTCAACTAATAACTGTGTAAATTTCTCATTAGTTTTTTTATCGAATTTACCATTTACTGATAATTCATGTTCTGATTGGAATTTTTTAATAGCTGATTCCAATTGGGTATCAAATTGTTTAGAATCATTGTTAACGTCGTAGCCTAATGCATCTAAACCGATTTTGATAGATTTCACGTATTTTGTATTGTCACCAACAGAATAAGATTTATCAGTTGGAATGACACTGATAGATTGATATTTAGGTGAAGCTATTTTTGTATCAGGTTGTATACCTTTCCCATGAATATAATGACCATCAGGTGTTAACCATTTCATTTGTGTATATTTCAATAATGAGCCATCTTTAAATTCACGAGTTGTCTGTACTATTCCCTTACCAAAAGTTTTTGAACCGTAAACTTTAGCTTTTTTGTGGTCTCTCATTGCACCAGTAAATACTTCTGATGCACTGGCAGAACCTTCATTTACTAAGATACTAACTTTCATGTCTTTAGCTTCTTTAGAAGCGTCATTTGACGTTTTGATTGATTCTGTGTCATCGCCTTTTTCAAGTTTTACAACTGTCTGATCTTTATCTATAAAGATATTAGCCATTTTTACGGCTTCATCAAGTAGACCACCAGGATTATTTCTTAAATCTAATACTATATTACGAACACCGTCTTTATGAGCTTTAATAATAGCAGATTTAAGTTCGCCTGCAGTATTATCTTGGAATTTGTTTATAGTAAATACTCCGATGTTGTCTTTCTTCTTATATTCCACGCTTTTTACATGGATTTTACCACGTTTAATTTTAATTTCTTTTTCTTGAGAACCATGTTTTATTGTTAGTTTGACCGTTGTTCCCTCTTTACCACGTACTAATTTTACTACTTGATCTAAAGGTTTGCCTACTACGGATTTTCCATCCACTTTAGTAACAACATCTTTTGGTTGGATACCGGCTTTTTCAGCAGGAGAATCTTTCATTGGACTTGTAATCATAATTTGTTTATCTTTTTTTTGCATTTCTGCACCAATACCTACAAAGTCACCTGAAACATCTGCATCAAAGCTTTTCGTTTCATCTTTAGTCATGTATTCAGAATAAGGATCTTTAAGTTCTTTAACCATGCCATCTATAGCAGCCTCAGATAATTTACTAGCATTTTGTTTTTTATAGTAATCATTATTTAGTGTCTTATAAGCATATTCAATTTTTTTAATTTCTTGACGTTCATCTTTAGTTAATCCGCTTATTTTGTGACTGATACCAATTGTAGCAGCAACTGTAATACCAGCTGTAATAATGATAACTCCTAATAAAAGTACTATAAATTGCCAAGTTTTAAAATTAATTCTTTTATTAGAAGATGTTTCATTTTTATGTTTGGAGTCTATACTACTTTGTTTTTCCTCAGAATGTTGACTCATAAAACCACTTCCTCATATAACATCTTATGTATTTATAATTTCATCTAAAAAGATAATATAAGTATGTCGTTATTTAGACACAAACGCAACTTTTAAGAAATAAGTTGAATAAAAAGCACAAAAGGAGTGGGACAGAATCCATAATGAATTCGTTCCACCCCCGAAAAGATGACTAGAATTGAGAAAGGCTTGATATACTTCTCATTTAGCCAGCTGTTATGAAATTTTTAATGCAATTTTAATATGATACATGTGCTTACCACATTACTGAGTAAGTTAGAATTTTAACCATTCTGTATACTCTTCATATAAATCATCAAACACTGACATGGATACTGATATGTCGCTTTGCATTTCAATATAGTCAGACAATTGATTGAAATCTTTTTCATGTTTTGGAAAAGACAGATCATTAAATATTTCTTCAGCTAAGTCTCCCTTGCTATCTTTACGCCCTCTAACCGTTAGAGCAAATTGATAGAATGAATGTTCTTTCATTAGCTCATTGTCACATCAACAATTTTAGTTTCACCTTTAATGACTGCTTTAACATCATTGACGTGGATTGATTCAGTTTGATCTGAATTTGTAATAATAATTGGTGAAATAACATCTTTCGCATTATTTCTAATATATTCTAGATCAAATTTAAGTAATGGATCACCAACTTGAACAGTGTCGCCACTACTTACTAAGATTTCAAAACCTTGACCATCTAATTGAACAGTGTCTAAACCAATATGAACTAAGATTTCTAAACCATTATCTGCTTTAAGTCCTATTGCGTGTTTAGTTGGAAATACATTGTCAACTTTACCTTCAATTGGAGAAACAACTTCTCCTTCAGTTGGGTTAATACCAAAGCCTTCGCCCATCATTTTTTGTGCAAATACTGGATCTGGAATATCCTCAATATTAATATATTCGCCAGTTAATGGTGCATAGATTTCAATTTCTTTATTAACTTCTTTACCTTTACCAAATAATTTTTTAAACATAATTAGTCACTCCTATTTTTCAAAATGCGGAATTAAATCTCCATATCCAAGTTCTTCTAACTTATCATAAGGGATAAATTGAATCGCTGCAGAATTAATACAATAACGTAGTCCACCACTTTCTTTCGGACCATCGTTGAATACATGACCTAAATGACTGTTAGCATCTTCCGATCTAACCTCTGTTCTAATCATACCAAATGTTTTATCTACGAGTTCAATGATTTCATTATCATCAATTGATTTAGAGAAACTTGGCCAACCACAATTAGATTCAAACTTTTCCTCAGAAGTAAACAATGGTTTGCCTGAAATTTTATCTACATAAATACCCTTATCAAAATGATTCCAATATTCATTTTGAAATGGAGGTTCAGTACCATTTTCTTGAGTAACTAAATATTCCATTTCATTTAATTCATTTTTATCTTTTTTAATCATTTTGAGACCCCCAATGTGTTTCGATAAATGATTTTCTTCCTGATCCACGTTGATATTGCTCATAATGAGCAGGGTTTTTCTTGTAATAATCTTGATGATAGTCTTCCGCAGGATAAAAGTTTTTGTATGGAAGAATCGGCGTTATAACAGGTTTTTTAAAAATACCTTCTTCATTTAATTGTTGTATTTTAAGTTCAGCTGCTTTCTTTTGCTCTTCATCATGATAAAAGATAGCCGGTTCATAGCTTTCTCCTCTATCGAAGAATTGACCACCGCCGTCTGTAGGGTCAAAAGTTTTAAAATATACATCTAAGATATTTTCAAAGGACGTAATGTCTGAGTTGAACTGAATTTGAACAGCTTCCCTATGTCCAGTTTGATTAGTACAAACTTGTTCATACGTTGGATTTTCAACATGACCTCCACTATATCCAGATACTACCTCTTCAATACCGGGATATGATGTAAAAGGCTTAACCATACACCAGAAACATCCTCCAGCTAAAGTTGCATATGCCATATTATTACCTCCTCTGTCATTATTTAAATTTACGATATAAATACTATTATTTAAAGTAATCTACTCACAATGATGAATTTTATTAAAAGAACAATAGGAAGTAAGCAATGAAATTAATTTGATTCACGAACAACAACCAAGCCGATTGCTCCTTGACCAGTATGAGTTGAAATAACTGGTGTCGTTACATTAACATCATATTTCTGTTGGCCGAATGCCTCATCAAATTGCAACTTGAGCTTGTCAACAAAGTCAAGAACGTTTGCGTGAGCAACACCAATCGATTTAATTTTATGTTTATCGATAAATTCTGAAATTTCTTTTTTTAGATATTGTATACTAGAATTTTGTGTACGTGCATTATGTACGATTTCTAAATATCCATCTTCTAAAGTGCCGACGGGTTTAATTTTCATTATATTACCAATAAAACCTTTTGTCTTACTTATGCGTCCACCTTTAATTAATTGATTTAATTGTCCAATTACAACAAAGAGTTTAATGTTCTTTTGTAATTCTTTGAGTTTGTCTACGATTTGATTAGACGAGAGATTCGTATTAATTAATTCAACAAGTCGTTGGATTTGGTACCCGAGTCCGAATGAAATAGATTTGGAATCAATTACGGTTACTTTAGTGTCAACCATATCACTGGCTTGCAAAGCAGTTTGGTATGTACCACTTAGACCTGATGACATATGGATACTAAAGATTTCAACATCCTCTTTACCAAGTTCTTCGTATAGTTCAATAAATTTCCCGATTGGTGGTTGGCTTGTTTTTACGTCGGCATCTTCCTCAATTCGTTGAATATAAGCCTCAGATGTAATATCTATTTGATCAACAAATGATTTTCCGTCAATCGTTAAGCTTAAAGGTACTACGTGTATATTATGTTGTTTTAGATATTCATGTGATAAATCTGATGTAGAATCAGTCACGATAATTTGTTTAGTCATAAGTGCCTCCGGTTTATCAATTTAATTTAATGTTTACGTACTAAATGTAAAAACGTATGTGGAATTGTATTTTTCTCATCTAACTCTCCGTCTACCGATGACTCTACTTCCCATTCTTCAAAAGTATAAGGTGGGAAAAATGTATCGCCCTGGTGTTTACCATCAACAACAGTAATGTACATATCATCTACTTTATCAATCATTTCTTCAAATAATGACTGACCACCAAAGATGAAAATATGACCTTCTAATTTGTAAATATCATCTATAGAATGAATCACATCTACACCATCAACGTTAAACGTTGTGTCACTCGTTAACACTACATTTCTTCTGTTAGGAAGCGGCTTACCAATTGACTCAAATGTTCTTCGCCCCATCACTAGTGTGTTTCCAGTTGATAATTTTTTAACATGTTTCAAATCATTAGGTAAATGCCATGGTAAATCATTATTATATCCAATAACGCGTTGTTCATCATGTGCTACTAAAATTGATAAAGTCATATTTCCCTTCCCCTCCGTATGAAAAAATTGTTTATATTAATAATCGCAAAATTTCAGCCTATTATACAGCAATAGGTGCCTTAATTGCTGGGTGTGAGTTATATCCAATTAATTCTAAATCTTCGTAATTGATATCGAAAATGGATGCATTTGAATTAATTTTTAAAGTTGGCGGATCAAAACTGTTTCTAGACAATTGTGTTTTTATTGCTTCAATATGATTAGAGTAAATATGTGCGTCACCAAAAGTGTGCACAAATTCTCCAACTTCAAGATTACACTCTTTTGCTATTAAATGAGTTAATAATGCATAGCTAGCAATATTAAATGGTACACCTAAGAAAATATCTGCACTTCGTTGATACAATTGACAACTTAATTTGCCATCTTGAACATAAAATTGGAACATAGTATGACATGGTGGCAAAGCCATGCTATCTATTTCTGTTGGATTCCATGCTGAGACAATATGTCGGCGAGAATTTGGACTATTTTTAATTTGTTCAATAACTGTTTTAAGTTGATCAAAGTGGTTACCTTCTTTATCTACCCAATCTCTCCATTGTTTACCATATACATTACCTAGATCTCCGTATTTTTTTGCAAATGAGTCATCATTTAAAATGTGTTGTTTGAATTTAGACATTTCGTCTTTATACAGTTCATTAAATTCATCGTCTTGTAGTGCTCTATGACCAAAATTGGTCATATCAGGACCATGATAATCATTAGATTGCACATATTTCTCGAAGGCCCATTCATTCCAAATATTATTATTATATTTTAGTAAGTATTGTATATTTGTATCGCCTTTAATAAACCATAATAATTCTGTAGCGATAAGTTTGAAAGATACTTTTTTTGTTGTAAGTAATGGGAAACCCTTAGATAAATCAAATCGTAACTGATGACCAAATTTAGAAATAGTACCGGTATGAGTACGATCATCCCGTTGATTACCAATTTCTAATATTTCTTCGCATAAAGCATGATAGGCTGAATCAAAGGAATTTAACATTTTGCTCATCTCCTAGAATTGTTTATATTACTGAATATTATACTAGATAATGCGTATTTATAAAATTAAAATAAAAAAATCCCAAATATAAAATTAGTTTTTAATTTTATATTTGGGAATGAAAAGTGGGTCCTTATTTACTCAATTCATGTTTATACCCTTAATTAAGGATGATAGTAGTAACTCTGAGTGAATTCTTTAATATGGATGACTCAAATTATTTAAAATTATACTGCTTAGCAGTTTTCGTCAAATGCATCTTTAATATCCATACAGATATCTTGAATGTCACGACCTTCGATATGTTCTCTAGGGATAAAATGTTTTAATTCTGTTCCTTTAAATAAAGCGTAAGATGGACTTGATGGAACTTGTTGGATGTACTCTCGCATCGTTTGAGTTGCTTCTTTATCTTGTCCAGCAAATACAGTGATTTTATTTGTTGGTTTTTTGTCATTTTGCTCTGCTACGGCAACAGCTGCAGGTCTGGCTAAGCCAGCAGCACAACCACATGTAGAATTAATTACTACAAATGTTGTATCTTCTTCGTTAACATTTTTCATATAATTTGATACATCTTCACTTGTTTCTAAACTTTCAAAACCATTTTCAGTGAGTTCAGCTCTCATTTGTTGTGCTAATTCTTGCATATATTGTTCATAAGGATTCATAATATTCACTCCTAATTTAGTTTTACTTTAACATAATTATTTATTTCGATTAGCTATTTGTTTCCATACAGAACCTAGTGCCTCATCACCATTTTCAATTCTAGAAATTGCCATCTCAATTTGAAGTTTGACCTCATAAGCAGGATCATTAGCGTGTGACTTTAGACTAGGTAATTGTTCTGGTCCGCCTTCATCAAATAGAAACATAGCAGCTCTCCAACGTACAATTTTTTGTGGATCATTTAAGGCTTTTTCCATTTCAGGCAGAGCCTCTTTATAACCTAAATCACTTAAGCAATCTCCAGCAGTGCGTCTAACAGCGGGACTCTTATCATGTAAGCCTTTATATAAGTATGGAAGAATTTCTTTATCTTCAATCATTCCTATTAATACTATAGCTTGTCGTCTTAGGGGTGCTTTATCTTCTTGTAAAGCTTCATCTAATAGGTCAATATCTTGAAGTGTAGGTGTTGGAAATTCTTTTAACATTCTTAATTTATCTTTCCAATCAGTTGCCTCTTTATATTCATTTAAAGTTACATGATGATATTGTTGCTGTGGAATAACAATATCAGTTTCTAATGCAGTTTGAACTAGAGATGCTAACTTTTCAGATGGATATAAAGCAATGATTTCTTCGTACACTTCATTCATAACTTCTTCTAAATCACCGTATCTAACTCCCAAATCTTGCCATTTACGTAAAAACACAACATTGTCTCCATCTTTTTGAGCTTTTAACATACTCTCAACAAAATAGTCTGGCAACTGTTTACGACTTTCATCTGAATTCGTAGTGAGTTTAATTTGATATGGAATCCCTTTAAACATAAGTGCTTCAGCTTTAATCTCTCCATAGTGTTCATCGGGCTTTTTTGATGAATCTAAAAATGACTCATTATTTAAAGTTGAAGTGATTTGAGGTAAGACCACTTCCCAATCGGATTTAGGCTCTTTGTCAATAGCTAAGAAGTCCATCACATAAAATATAGATTTGACACCGTCAATTGCTAATAAATCATTAATAAATTGTGGTTGTTGTTCGTCAATGTATGTGAATGTATTAGATTTATTGTCTTCCCTTTTGTTAGATAATACGATTTTCATAGTATTAGGGCTTGGTGTCGGCTCTACTCTTAATATCTCCATAAGTGCATTTCCCCTTGTAAAAATTTATTCAAAAGTAGATTGAATTTGAGGAAGAATATTATTCCAATCTGCATTATCTTCTTTATCGACAGAAATAAAATCCATAACATAGAATATTGATTTTACACCATCAATATCGAACAGTTTATTTATGAAATCAGGTTGTCCTTCTTGAGCAGAAGTAAATGTATTAGATTTATTATCTTCTCTTTTTTCACTTAGGTTAATTTTCATAGTGTTATGATTTGGTGTTTCTTCAATTGAAACAATTTGCATAGTCCTTACCTCCTATTGAAGTTCATTACCTAATTGTTTGATTTGTTTACCTATTGAACACTCAGATATACAAAAATGGTGTGCTTGTGTCTTCCCTTCTGTTTTTCTGATATGTGTTTTTAGTAAACATTTTTCACAATAAGTATTCATTAATTCATCAATTTTATCAATTGCTTCTTGTTCGGAATGTGTAAGTATAACAGTCACTCCTTAAGTACAGTATTGTCTTAATATAAGCATGGAATAAGTATAACTTAATTTGTATTTATTTTGAAATAATCGATTTAATTAATAATAAGTGTTGATGAAAATGGTAAGTCGTATTGCATTTATGAAGTAATTACTATAAAATAATTAAGTTGTTTTTGCGGTTTCTAAACACCCGCATCATCAAAATTTAGGAGGATATTTATGTATAATGAAATTTTCGGTGTAGCAACATTTCTTGTTACATTTATATTAATGGTTATAATGTTTCGATGTTTTGGCAAACAAGGCTTAATTGCTTGGGTAGCAATTGGTACAATTATTGCTAATATTCAAGTAATCAAAACAGTTCATATTTTTGGTATTTCTGCTACTTTGGGTAATGTCATGTTTGCGTCTATTTATTTAGCTACAGATATACTTAATGACATTTATGGTCGCAAAGTTGCGAAAAGAGCTGTATGGTTAGGATTTTCTTCTACATTGGTTATGATTATTGTTATGCAAATGTCACTACATTTTATACCTGCACCTGAGGATATGGCTCAAAAATCTTTATCAACAATATTTGATTTAGTACCAAGAATTGCATTAGGTTCAATTATTGCGTATATTATTGGACAACACGTTGATGTATTTATTTTCTCTGCAATTAAAAAAGTATTTAGCTCAGATAAAACATTTATCATTCGTGCTTATGGTAGTACCATGTTAAGTTCAATTATTGACACAGCACTGTTTGTCACAATTGCATTTGCAGGAACTTTACCAAATATGGTTGTATTCGAAATATTCATTACAACTTATTTATTAAAACTTATTTCTACTATATTTAATGTACCATTCGGTTATATAGCTAAGTCTATGTATCGTAAAGGTCAAATTCATAAACTAGATAAGGGATATTAAAGAATATTATGGGAATGGAAATGATTTCTTAATGAAATCTATGCCATTCCCTATTTTCTTATTTTGTAATACGATAAGAATAGTGAAATTATAAAAATTAAAAAGGTGTTAAATTCATATGGCAAAAATTTACTTTGATGCAGCTACTAGAGGTAATCCTGGGCGAAGTGCATGCGGAATAGTTATCAAAGAGAATGATGAAAAGTATGTATATACGCACGACTTAGGCGAACTAGATAATCACAGTGCGGAATGGGCTGCCCTTATTCATGCACTTGAACATGCTCGTGAACTGAATGTTGTTAATGCTTTATTATATACTGATTCAAAATTAATTGAAGATAGTGTTAATCAAGGATTTGTAAAAAACGCACGATTTAAACCATATTATGAGAATTTGGAAATACTCGAAAAAAGTTTTGAATTGGTGTTTGTAAAATGGGTACCTAGAGAACAAAATAAAGAAGCAAATCAGATGGCGCAACAAGCATTGTTTAAACTAACTAAAAAGAAAAATTAACATTAGTTAAATACATAACACCCCTCTATTTAATTTGAAATTAAATAAAGGGGTGTTTTTTAGTCAATTAAAAAAAGTCATTACTTCTCTTCTTTTTTAAATCTTCTTGATAATAATGCGATCCCACTCAATAGTGAAGTCATTAAGAATGCAGTTGATGTTTCACTATTGTTGTAACCAGTGTTAGGTAAAGAGCCTACAGTATTTTGATTGCTATCATTTTGATTATAGCCTCTCAAATTATCACCTTGATCATCTGTATTTCCACTATTGTGTTTTGAATCTTTTTGATTTGGATTATGAGTATTACGACCATCTTTATGTGCTTTATCATTATGAGCTAATGTTGCTTTAACTGGTTTAGATAAAGAACTATTAGGATGTTGAGCATTATCAGTAGCTCTTACTGTTACGTCACCTTCTGGTATTGGTGTTGTTGGTTTTATAGTAGCATTTCCGTTACCATCAGTCGTAGCTTTACCAATGACATGTCCATGTTTGTCCAATAATTCAACAAGTGTATAAGGATCGGTTGTAACTTTCACTGGCGTCTTAGTATTTGCTTTATGAATCAGTGTTGTATGAATTTTTGGTTCAGTTGGTGCCGTTGTATCAGTTACTTTAATTGGATCTGAGAATGAACTGTTCGGTGGCTGAGCATTATCTGTAGCTTTAATAATAATTGTACCTTCAGGATATGGTTTGTTTGGTTTAATTATTACATGACCGTTTTTATCAGTTTTTCCAGAGCCAATGACATGTCCATCTTTATCAAGTATTTCTACTTTAATGTACGGTTCAGTGATAATTTCAATTGGATCTTTAGTACCTGCTTTACCATTCATACTACCTTTTACTACTGGTTTAGGTGGTGGTGTTGTATCAGTTGCTTTAACAGGTTTAGAAACCGAACTATTTGGTTGTGCTGCATTGTCAGTTGCTTTTACATAAACATTGCCTTCAGGAATTGGCTTTGTTGGTGTAATTATCGCATTACCTTTTTCATCAGTAACGCCAGAGCCAATAACATGGAAATCTTTGTCTAACAATTCCACTTTAGTGTTAGGGTCAGTTGATACTGAAACCGGTGTATAAGTATTTGCTTTTCCGTTAAGACCTGTATTCACTTTAGGTACTGAAGGTGGCGTTGTGTCTGTAGCTTCGATTGGATCGGATGTTGAGCTATTTG
The DNA here is from genome assembly GCF_008385775.1 of Staphylococcus sp. GDX7P312P. Taxonomy (NCBI): domain Bacteria; kingdom Bacillati; phylum Bacillota; class Bacilli; order Caryophanales; family Staphylococcaceae; genus Staphylococcus; species Staphylococcus sp. GDX7P312P. Next base: position 171,740 of record NZ_VUKI01000002.1, read on the forward strand.
GATGTTCAGCATGATCTGTAGCTTTAATCGTTACATTACCTTCAGGAATTGGTTTTGTAGGTGTAATAAAAGCATGACCATTTTGGTCCGTGTCACCTGTACCAATGAGTTGTCCATCTTTATCAAATATTTCTATATGCGTATTTGGATCTGTTACAACTTCAATAGGATCCTGTGTATTGGCTTTACCTGCTAATCCGCCAGGAACTGTTGGTTTTATTGGCGGTGTTATATCGATAACGTTAACAGGTTGTGAAGTCGTACTATTTGGTTGTGCTGCATTGTCAGTCGCTTTTGCGTAAATATTTCCTTCAGGGATTGGGATATTAGGCGTTATTGTTACATGACCTTGATCGTTCGTTGTGCCAGAGCCTATAATATTACCATTTTTATCAACAATATCGACGTGTGTGTGGGGGTCGGTAGTGATTGAAATTGGTGTCAATGTTCCCCCCTTTTCAGAGATATCTGTATCAAAGGTTGGTGCATTTGGTGGCGTCGTATCTGTTGCTTTAACTGGATCAGAATATGAACTATTTGGTTCTTCAGCATTATCGGTGGCTTTAACATTAACGTTACCTTCAGGAATAGGTTTAGTTGGTGTAATAAACGCACGTCCAGTACTATCAGTCATGCCAGAACCAATCACATTACCATCTTTATCTAAAAGTTCAACTTTAGTATTTGGATCAGTAGTTACTTCCACAGGATCAGTACTACCAGCTTTACCATCCAAGTTACCCACAACAGATGGTTTTGTAGGTGGTGTTGTATCAGTCGCTTTTACTGGTTCAGAGGTAGAACTATTAGGGTGTTCTGCATGGTCAGTCGCCTTAGCAGTTATATTGCCTTCAGGAATTGCTTTATTCGGTATGATTGTCACTTGTCCAGAACCATTTGTTTCACCAGAACCTAAACTATTACCATCTTTATCAAACAATTCAACAGTTGTGTTAGGATCAGTCGTAACAGTGATTGGCGTTTGTGTACCAGCTTTGCCACCTATCTCTGTATTGAAAATTGGAATGATTGGTGGCGTTGTGTCCGTTGCTTTTTTTGGCTGAGAAGTAGAACTATTTGGATGTTCTGCGTTATCAGTTGCTTTAGCGGTTACATCACCTTCCGGAATCGGACGATTAGGTTTAATTGTTACGTGTCCAGTAGAATCAGTTGTTCCAGATCCCAGACTATTACCATCTTTATCAAACAATTCAACAACTGTGTTAGGATCTGTTGTAACTGTAATCGGTGTTTGAGTACCAGCTTTACTAGTTAGGTCAGTTTCTAGATTAGGTGATGTTGGTGGTGTTAAATCTGTTACATTTACTGGGTCTGAGTAACTGCTATTTGGTGTTTCAGCATCATCTGTTGCTTTAGCCGTTAATGGTCCTTCAACCAATGGTCTATTTGGAGTAATTGTAATATGTCCAGTATGATCAGTCATTCCACTACCTAATAAATTATTATCTTTATCAAATAATTCAACTTTAGTATCAGGGTCAGTAGAAATTTCAATAGGTGTTACTGTACCTACTTTATCCACTAAATTTGTATGAATAATTGGTTTATCAGGCGGTGTAGTGTCGGTAGCTTTCTTAGGATCTGAAGTAGATGAATTTCCACTATCGTCAGTAGCTACAGCTGTTACATTACCTTCTGGAATAGGTCTAGTTGGTACAATGTAAGCATGACCTTTATCATTTGTTCTTGAAGCCCCTAAAGGTTTATTGTATTTATCCCTTAATTCAATTCTTGTAAAAGGATCAGTTGTAACTTCGATTACAAATGGTCTATGTTGAGGGTCTGTATTCAACGCTTCCACAGGATCTGATGTAACACTTTCCGTACCACGAGTGGCTCTTGCTGAAACATTACCTTTGGGAATCCACTGCTGTGGAGTAATAGTGACATGACCCGTTTCATTTGTTCTACCAGTACCCATTGTTGCACCATCTTTATCCAATAGTGCTACTTCAGTATTAGGTGAAGTCAATATTTCAATTGGCCTTTTCGTATTAGCTGCATCGCCCACACTTGTAACAAAAGTTGGTTTAATAAGCGGTGCTTGCTGATCATTTGTAGTTGGTGATGAAGGGTTTGTTGCAGGATTAGAAGAATCTTCGACTGTTCCTGTAACTACTCTAGTGAAATCAGTTTCATCTGAATTAGAAGCTCTTTTTTTTCTAGTGTGAATGTTTTGTGGATGATTTGATACACTTGAATCATTATTAGTTTGTTTATTTAATTTAACTTCATTATTAGTGTTATTGACTTGATTTGATTGTACTTGACCTGTGTGATTATTGGCTAAATGTTGAATTGACGTATTTGTACTTTCTTGATTGTTATTCGTAAGTTGTTGAGTGGGATTTAAATGCTCGCTAGCTTGTGCATCGTTGTTTACCCCTAAAAATACGAATGTCGCTACTAATGTTGAAAAGGTACCGATTGCATATTTACGAATGCTAAATTTTTGTAATTGATTATGTTGATTCATGGTGCGATATTCTCCTTTACTATTTTAGTAAAAATTAATAAAAGTTATTGTTTATGACATTTTAATTTAACGCATTTCACATAACTATTAATTTAATATCATACTAGATATAGAAATCAAATTTAATTTATATAATATTATTATATCATTCATTTAATAATAAATGTTGTGATATTTAAAAATAGTCGTCTCATTTTAATTCATTGATAAACGGGGTAAAGTTTTTAATAGATGTCTCTGAAATATTTCGTCAAATTATATTGATATGATTATATTTTCAATAGATACTTTAATGTTAAATTAATATTAAAATATGAATTTTTGAAATCAAAAATCCACTGAAATCATTTAAGATCTCAGTGGATTTTCTAATTAGCAGTTATATTAGAATTACTTATTTCTGTTGTTATCTTTTCTTCTACCAATTAGTAAAACAAAGCTACCTAGTAGTGTAACTAAATAAGGTAATGAATTATCTGTTGTTTCTTTTATACCAGTATTTGGTAAATCTTTTACTTTATTTTTAGAAATACCGCCTATATTAGTTATATTTTTCTTTTCACCACGTATTGTATTTTTAGGTTTATTTGAATTATGGTTTCTATACTCTTTTGAATTGTGGTTCTTAGATATTTTTGTTTTATAGTGTTTAGCTTTTTTACCTGATTTTACAGTAGGTTTAGTAGCTTTTACTGGTTTAGATACAGAACTATTCGGGTGTTCAGCATTATCAGTTGCCTTGGCAGTGACATTACCTTCAGGAATAGGTTTTGTCGGTGTGATTGTGACGTGACCTGTATTATCTGTTGTACCAGAACCGATGATATTGCCATCTTTGTCTAGTAAATCAACATGAGTATTCGGATCCGTTGTCACCGTAATCGGTGTTTGAGTACCGGCTTTACCAACTAAATCAGTATCAAGTGTTGGAACCGTTGGTGGCGTAGTATCAGTTGCTTTAACTGGATCAGATGTAGAGCTATTTGGATGTTCTGCATTATCCGTTGCTTTCACAGTGACGTTACCTTCAGGAATAGGCACCGTTGGTGTAATTGTCGCATGACCCGTACTATCTGTCGTACCTGAACCAATAACATTGCCATCTTTATCTAGTAACTCCACTTTCGTATTCGGATCTGTCACTACTTCAACAGGATCTTTTGTTCCCGCTTTTCCATCTAGAGTTCCAACAACTGAAGGTTTCACCGGCGGTGTTAAGTCAGTCGCTTTTTTCGGTTGAGATGTAGAACTATTTGGATGTTCTGCATTATCAGTCGCCTTGGCAGTAACGTTACCTTCAGGAATCGGTTTAATCGGAGTGATAGTAACATGCCCTGTATCATCCGTAGTACCTGAACCAATAATATTGCCGTCTTTATCAAGTAAATCAACATGAGTATTTGGATCCGATGTTACCGTAATCGGTGTTTTAGTCGTTGCTTTACCAGTTAAATCATTCGTCACAACAGGTTCCGTCGGAGGTGTCGTATCAGTCGCTTTCTTAGGTGCAGAAGTTGAGACATATGGGTGTTCC